>JAYUJS010000724.1:0-1664 GCA_043765095.1 Ferruginibacter sp. | reverse complement strand
TCTGACTAACGTTTTATTTCGATGTTGTAAATCAGATAGTTGCAAAGCCGAGGTCTTCGGGTTTTAAGTCAAATTTAGTTATTTTTTTTCGGATTTGTACTACTAATTTTTGCTGTCTTTTTTGGTCTAAAAACAAGTATTCGGTTGGTGCGGTGTATGGGGTTTTATATGTAATCATGTTCCAAATAATTACGCCAAGTTTTCGGGCTGTTGCACTTACGGCTGTTACTCGTCCTTTTCTATATGCTATTCTTCTAAAAAAATCGGAGAGATGTGTATCTTTTAAATTGCCAATGGCATTGGCTGCATTGCGTAAAGCTATTTTTAATCGGTTACTTCCTTTGGGTGTTTTGCTGCTTAGTATTTTGCCCCCAGATATTTTATTGTTTGGTGCTAATCGTAACCATGATGTAAATTCTTTTGCTGTTTTAAATTTACTAAATCCATCGGGGCCTACTTCGCTCATGATGGTGAGCACTGTGCTGTGGCTTAGTCCTTCTATTGCCATTAAATCTACTCCGCCAAAATATTGGTAAGCAGCTTGATTGAGATCTATACCTTTTAGCGCATTTTTATTGATGCGCTTATATTTTTTTTCTGTGGCTTGAAGTTTTTTTTTATTGGGGTCTGTATTAATTTGTGTGTTTAAAAAAGCATTGATTTGTATATCGCAATCGGCTATTTTTTTTTGGTAAAATAAATAGCTTTCATATTCTTGTTTTAAGCCAAATAAAAAATCTACTCTGTTGTTACTTTTTAATGCTTTTGCAATTTCTTCTTCACTTTTTTTGCAGTTTCCATTTCTATGTTTTGCCAAACTTATAGGGTCAAGATTACCCTTGCAAATATCAGCTATAATGGCTAATCCTGTGAGGCCGCAAATATCGGACACTACCACATCTAACCTAAAATTAAGTACCTTCAAATACTTCTGCATTTTATGAGATGCCTCTGCTGCAAGGTCAATCATATTGGTTCTTTGCCTGCAATAGGTACGAAGTTCTTCAGTTACTTGGTCGGGCAAAAAGCTGCCTGTAAGTAATCCTAAGGCATGTAGTTTTTGTATCCATCTACAATCTTTTACATCAGTTTTTTTGCCTTGAGCATGTTTGGTGAATTTACCATTGCAAAGGGTAACTTCCATTCCATGCAGCTCTAATTCTACAAATAAATTTTGCCAATAATTACCCGTACTTTCCATGGCTACAGATGTAATACCGTAGGATTGTAGGTGTGTGCAAATAGCAACTAAATCATCGGCATACACCCCAAATTCCTTTACATCTTCGAGAGCTTGTCCCACAGCAACAAAGTGAGATTTACTTCCAATATCAATGCCTGCACAATTGAGATTGATAACGTCGAGTTCCATTTTTTTCTTTTCCATTTTTCAATGATTTTAAAATTTAAAAAATGACTCTAAGGAAGTGTGCTCGTAAATTGGAAATTATTCTGAACGGGCTATTAACCAAGGATTAATGCACCACTGAAATTATCAACTACTACAAAATAAATTGCAGTATCACACCTCAATCAGAATGACACTCGGGGTTCTGAACCACCAATGTTTAACTCGATCTCACATAGAGCCAATGCTAATTTAATAAAATTTCTGAAAAAGTGCGTATCGTTAGCCATAGAAATTTTTTCGCCTCGGAGGAAAT
>JAYUJS010000723.1:0-4473 GCA_043765095.1 Ferruginibacter sp. | reverse complement strand
TACAAACAGTTTAGAAATGAGCTTATGAAAAGTAGAAAAAACATAGATATTTGTGCTAACTGTAGTGAAGGTGAAAGTGTGTGGAAGTAAATAAACATCAAAGATTAAGGTATAAAGGTTACTATAATTGGCATTGCATTATCTAATATTTCATGCTAATGGTTTAAACATCAAAACTTTTTAATATAAAAATGGATAAAAAAATATTTAATAACAGAATTACACAAATTGTTGTTTTAATATTAATAGTATTAATAGCTATTTTATTAATTAAACAATTATTTGTTTTTTTACCAGGAATATTAGGTGCTATTACATTGTATATATTAAGCCGCAGTTATTTTTTTCAACTAATTTATAAAAAGAAATGGAAAAAAGGGCTAACCGCCATGTTGTTTATTGTAGGGTTTTTAATCATTATAGCATTACCAGTATATTTAAGTATAACACTCATTAGTCCCAAGGTAAATGAAATATTGCAAAATCAAGACAAAGTTGTGATAGCTGTTCAATCTGCAGCACAAAAATTATCTATGAAAATTGGTACAGAGGTTTTATCTTCAGAAAATATAAAGACCGCAGCGCAAAAAATAACAACCTTTTTGCCTTCTTTATTAAGTGGAACAGCTGCTACTTTAGCTAATTTATTTATGATGTTTTTTCTGCTTTATTTTTTGTTTGTTGGTGGCATTGAAATGGAAAAAAGAATAAATAAAATTATTCCACTAAAGCCACAAAACATAAATATACTTGCCAGTGAAACTAAAATGATGATAAAAGCTAATGCCCTCGGTATACCAATTATTTGTGTAGTACAAGGTATTGCTGCTACCTTGGGATATTTAATATTCGGTGTGTCTGATTGGGGGCTTTGGGGTTTCCTTACTGGCATTTTTGCTTTTTTTCCATTTGTAGGCACCATGGTTATATGGGTGCCCCTTTGCTTATACATGTATGCACAAGGGCAAGTATTACCCAGTGTTGGGCTTGCTATTTATAGCATCGTAGTTACAGGAAATGTGGATTATGTGGCCCGCATAGGTTTTATGAAAAAAATGGGAGATGTACATCCACTAATTACAATTTTTGGTGTTATTGTTGGGTTAAATGTATTTGGCTTTGTTGGTTTAATATTTGGTCCATTGCTAATTAGTTATTTTCTTATTTTAGTAAAAATTTATGTAAACGAATTTTCTGATGATGAAATGGAAATGATATTAGAAAACGATAAAGAATAAAAATAACATGAGTTTAGAAACAGATATAAGCCAAAATAAATTTGCCAATGAACATCAAAAGCTAACTATCAATATTATTTACACTGCAAATTGGATTAACGAAAAACTTAAATCCCTTTTTGATAAAGAAGAAATTACTCAACAACAATTTAATATTTTACGAATTTTGAGAGGAGCAGGTACAGCATTGTCTACTTTGCAAATACGACAACGCATGCTTGATAAAATGAGTGATACAAGCCGAATAGTAGACAGACTTGTAATAAAAGGGTTGGTAAAAAAAAATGCTTGTCCTGCTGATAAAAGATTGGTGGATGTATGCATTACAGCAAAAGGAAATAACTTGCTCGAAAAATTAGATTTGTATCAAGAAGGCATAAATAACATTCCTAATAATCTTACTGTAGCCGAAGCAAAATTATTAAATGAATTGCTAGATAAAATAAGGGCAAACCAATAATAAAAATCTACATTATATGCTAAACAGCTATAAACACTGCAATAGCTAATTTTAAAAATATATTTTTAGCTATTTAGAAAATATTTTTTCATATTTCTTTAAAAACATTTTTACCTTATCTTTACCCGAAACGAAAATATTATCACGACTTATGTTTAATTTAATACTTTTTGGCCCACCTGGCAGCGGAAAAGGAACGCAAAGCGAAAAAATTATTGAAAAATTTGGGTTATTACATTTAAGTACTGGCGATTTATTGCGTTCTCAAATTGCTCTTCAAACACCTCTTGGTCTTGAAGCAAAAAAAATAGTGGACAGAGGTCATCTTGTGCCAGATGAAGTAGTGGTAGGTATGATAAGCTCAGCTTTAGATGAAAACAGCCAAGCTAAAGGATTTTTATTTGATGGTTTTCCACGTACTGCAGCACAGGCAGAATCGTTAGATAAATTGCTAGAATTTAAAGAACAATCTATTGCGGTAATGCTAGCGCTAGATGTGAGTGAGCCAGAACTTATAAAAAGATTATTGAAGCGTGGAGAAACAAGCGGTAGAAGCGATGATACAAAAGAAGAAATAATAGCTGCACGTGTAGCTGAATATAAAAATAAAACTGAAGCTGTAGCTGATTATTACAGACAAACAAACAAGGTAGTAATGATAGCGGGAGAAGGAACAGTAGAAGATATTTTTGAAAGATTATCAAACGAAATAAAAAGCAGGTTGTAAATAACCTGCCTTTTTTGTGAAAAATGTTTATTCTCTTATTTTACAAATTGTTGTGTAATAATCCTATTATTTTTCTGTTTTACTTTTATGAAATAATTCCCTTTTGGTAAATTTTCAACATTTATTTCATTGCTTAAAAAGTTACCAGTAAGCATTGTGCTACCTTCACTATTTACAATTGTATAAAAACTTCCTATTAAGTTAAATGAACTTTTAAATAATATTTTATTTGAAACAGGGTTGGGAGATATTTTAATATTATCCATTGCATTACTGTAATTTATCTCTACAATAGAAGAGTAGTTTATTTTTCCGCTAAAATCTACTTGCGCTAACCTATAAAAATTTTTACCAGAAGCAGCATTTTTATCTTCAAAAATATAATTATTTTCATTTGTAGAATTACCAGCAGCATTTATTTTTCCAACTGCTTTAAAAGCTATATTATCAGTACTATGTTCAATAGAAAAATAATCGTTGTTTATTTCTTGGGCAGTTTTCCAAGTAAGTATTATTGCAGCATTACTTTGCTTTGCAGTAAATGTAGTAAGTGTTATTGGTAGCACTGTTTCACCAATCGTTAATACATTTGCGGGTGTTGCATTATCTCCACCTGTACTAAAATCCCCATTCACTACGTTCCCTGCTGTATAAAATTTTACAGCACCAAAATTTGCAGCAGGCGCTGTCCATGGTATATTTATAATTCCACTATTAAGCAAACTGTTATGTTCTACATAATTTCTGTTATTGCTACTTGTATTAGAGCTAGTTGTCAAAAACCAATTTACTACACTAGAAGGTAATGATGCGCCCCAAGTATTTAAATTTGTATTGTCAGAAGATTTAACACTTGTAGTTTGAAACCCATATTGTGGTGTGCCACTTGTTGCAACAATACTTATGCGTAAGGTATAATTTGTACCAGGGGTATAATTTGTAACTGAATTATTAGCACTATTTAAAAGTTGAACATCAAATGTTGGAGCAAATGTACCTCCACCATGGCAGTTAGCACAAGTGCCGTTGCCAAAAGGAGCTCCAGTTCTATTTGCATTACCACTTCCCGCTGCCCCTCCACTCCTTAATGGGTGGTGGTAACTACCGAATCCACTTTTTTTAAAGCTGGAAGAAAAAATGATAATTGATAATAATGCAATTGATAAAATTGAAAGTTTTTTCATGGGTAATTATTTAGTTTATTTACAATAAAATTACGAAAATAGTTTTAACAAAATAATATCATTAATTTAAATCTCTACAATTTTATTTTATAAAATACTTTTTAGCTAGATAAAAATAAAATTGAATATTACCCCAAAAGTAAAAACACTTAATTTTTGTACAATTTGCAAAAAATGTAAGCCTTCTTTAGATAAAAATGACCATATTGTTTAGTTGGTAATGTTTACATAAAAAACAGTACCAATAAAACAATATTATTTTGTGTAATTATATTTTCGTTGTGTATATTTTCTAAAATAAGGCCGAATTCTTTATTATAGTAATCAGAATTTTTTGTGTTTTTAAATCCACTATAATTCAAAAGCTCTTTTACTTCCTCCAAGTAATAAATGTAATCAGCAATAATATATGGTTGTTTTAAAATTGCTTTTAAACAATTTTTATCTGGTACAAAATCAATTAATGTATATAATGTTTTATTAAAAAGAAGATTGTGAATTAACAAACTATTTAAAAAATCTAAACAAGTAGCATAATAAAAAGACTCATTCACTTTCACTACGTTTATGTATTAGTTATTTAAATATATTTTAGCCTCTCTGCCTTGTGTTAAAGCACTGGTATTATTGGTTTCAGGCTGCTGTGCAATTATTTTTTTTCCTCTAAATGAGAGTTCCGCAAAAGATATTTTGTAATTTTCTTTTTGTTACATTTTCATACTTATTTAAGTTTATAAAAATAATTTAATTTCAAATCTAAGTTATCTAAAATCTCATATCTAACATCTCATATCTAACATCTCATATCTAACATCTCATATCTAACATCTCATATCTAACATCTCATATCTAACATCTCATATC
>JAYUJS010000722.1:0-13323 GCA_043765095.1 Ferruginibacter sp. | reverse complement strand
ACCCTTTTGCCATAAGCAAGGGTTACATTATTTACACTTATCATAATTATCCAAAATTGGCGCAAAAGTAAAAAAAAATGATGAGATATTGTGATATTAGATTTTTAGGAGCTAAAACTTGGATTTAGTGGTTAAAACTTATTTTTTGAAAGGGAATTAGAAGTAAGCATTTTAAAACTTATTTAAAAACCATTAAAAAATAAATCCTACTTTATGCCTATAAGATTATAATTTCATGGTTTAAATTTTATTATAAAAAATAAACATGAAAAAATTGTTTTTATTAATGGTTGTCATTTCTTTTTTGGTGGTAAAATTATTTGCACAAGCGCCCCCAGTATTTTCTTCTGCTGATATTTTGCAACAAATAAAAAAGCTATCTGTGTTTGGTAGTGTGTTGTACATAGCTGCACACCCTGATGATGAAAATACAAGACTATTGAGCTATTTGGCTAATGAAAGAAAATTTCGTACCGGGTACTTAAGCCTTACGAGAGGTGATGGTGGACAAAATTTAATTGGGGATGAACAAGGTATTGATCTTGGACTTATACGAACACAAGAGTTGATTAGTGCAAGGCAAATAGATGGTGCAGAGCAACTTTTTACAAGAGCATACGATTTTGGCTATAGCAAAAACCCTGAGGAAGCCATGAAAATTTGGGGACATGACATTGTTTTAGCAGATGTAGTATGGGCAATAAGGAAATTTAAACCTGATGTAATCATTACTCGTTTTCCAACAACAGGTGAGGGTGGGCATGGGCATCATACCGCCTCTGCAATACTGGCTGGTGAAGCTTTTGACGCTGCAGCCGATAGTACAAAATTTCCAGAACAGCTAAGTAAGTTTGTAACAACATGGCAAGCAAAAAAATTACTTTGGAACACATTTAACTTTGGTGGAAACAACACACAAAGAGATGACCAGTTTAAAATAGACTGCGGTGTTTACAATCCAGTATTGGGCAAAAGCTATGGAGAAATAGCCGCTGAAAGCCGCAGTAGGCACAAGAGCCAAGGTTTTGGTGTATCTGCACAAAGAGGAAAAAATATTGAATATTTTAGTACCATAAAAGGTGGGAAGCCTGTAAATGATTTAATGGATGGAGTAGATTCAACTATATTTAAAACTGATAAAGCCAAAGAATATTTTGCATTGGTAAAAGATATTGAGCAATCATTTAATGCTTCTACCCCGCAAAATTCTATATCTGCATTTAAGCGCTTGTATCGTTCTTTTTTTGAGTTCCCTTTTATTAATTTTGAAAAAAATAAAATATTAGGAAATCTTATAGCTGCTTGTGGAGGGTTATTTATGGAAGCCACTGCTGCAAATCAGTTAAATGTAATTGGAGATAGTATAACGCTAAAATTTTCTTTAATAAATAGATTAGGTATTGATATTGAATATGGGCAAGTGCAAGCATTTGGTCGTTCTTTTTTGTTTAATAGTTTTAAAAAAAATGAAATGAACGATATTAGTGAAACTATTAAATTAGAATCATTTGTACCTATTTCTCAGCCTTATTATTTGCAAGAAATAATGAATGTAGGTTCTTATAAAGCAGACCAAGAAGATATTGGCAAGCCTCAAAGCACAACACAATTAGCAGATTTTCAAATAACCATTGGTGGAGATAGGTTTTCTTACAAAATGCCAATCATGTACAAATATACCGACCCTGTAAAAGGAGAATTATATCAACCAATACAAATTGCATCTCCTGCATTTATAAATGCATCCCCTAATTTATTAATTTTTTCAAACAATAAAAAGAATGAGAAAAAGCAAGTAAATTTTACTTTACAATTTAATTTACAATTTAATGAAAAAGTAAAATTATATAACTATCAAAATAAAATCAGTACACTTATTGCTGATACTGCACTTACATTAGCAAAAACTAGCAAGGCAATTATACCTGTCTTATTTAAGGGAGATGATTTTAAAAAAGATAGCACCTCTAGCATTGGTGGTGAGCTTGCTGCACCTAGTATGCATGAGCATCAATATACCTCATTAAAAAAAATAAGCTACGACCATATACCCGATATTTTTTATAATTATCAAGATAGGGTAAAGGTTATAAAAATGGATTTGAAAACAGTAGGCACTAAAGCAGGATACATTGTAGGCGCAGGCGATAAAGTGCCACAAGCATTGGAACAAATGGGTTATGCAATTACATTTCTTTTAGAAAAAGATATTACAGCTGATAACTTAAAACAGTTTGATGTAATTGTTACAGGTGTACGTGCGCATAATATACATTCATGGCTAAGTAATGTATACCCTCTACTAATGCAATATGTAAAAGATGGTGGTGTATTACTTACACAATACAATACTAATAATTCCATAGGGCCTGTAAAAGCAAATATTGCTCCGTATCCTTTTACCATTAGTAGAAATAGAATTACAGATGAAACTGCGAAAGTAAATTTTTTATTGCCATCAAACGATGCATTAAATTATCCTAATAAAATAACTACAAAAGATTTTGAAGGATGGATACAAGAGCGTAGTATTTATAATGCAGAAAAAATAGATTCTTCTTACCAAAAAATACTAAGCATGAAAGACCCTAGCGAAGCGGAGCAAGATGGAAGCCTTATTGTGGCTGATTATGGCAAAGGTAAATTTGTATACACAGGGTTAGTATTTTTTAGAGAATTACCAGCTGGTGTAAGCGGTGCGTATAGGTTATTTGCAAATTTGATTGCGAAAAGAAAATAGAATTTGTTAGGATGAAAATGTTTTTAATCTAAATAAATCGTAAAGTATGAATTTTAAAATACTTGCACAACAATTAAAGTTTATACATAGGGTATTGCAAACGAAAGCTGTAAATGCTACGAATAGCCATATTACTTTTAGGGATTGGGTGATAGGATTGTATATTTAAAAGTACCAACAAAATGAAAAGGATAGAGCAAAGTATAGCAATAAATTATTAGAAAAATTGGCAATAAAATTTTCTAGTTCTGACTTAAATAAATACAAAGCCTTATCAATATTTACAATAGTTAGGTTAAATAAAAAAATGTTTGTTTCTAAATATGCCATTAAACTTCTTACAAACAGGCAATTGGAAAATTTCATTAAAAAAACTCAAAAAGTTATAATACAAAGTTATTTTTTTGAAGTATTGCCAGCAAGGGTTACAAAGAATTTCAAAATATTATTATGAGTATTTATGATTGGATAATATTAATAGTGGTTCTACTTACCATTGTTATATATGGCATGTATAAAAGTAAATCATCGAAAAACCTAGAAGGTTATTTTTTGAGCAATAGAAGTATGCCTTGGTACTTGGTATTGCTAAGCATTATGGGTACACAAGCAAGTGCTATTACATACCTCACAGGGCCAGGGCAAGCATATACAGATGGTATGCGCTTTGTACAATATTATTTTGGCTTGCCCTTAGCCATGATTGTGATTGCTGTTTTTTTTGTACCAGTATATAACAAGCTAAAAGTTTTTACTGCTTATGAATTTTTAGAAAAACGATTTGATGTAAAAACAAGAACTTTCACTTCTTTTTTATTTTTATTATCCCGTGGCTTAAGTACAGGGGTAAGCATTTATGCACCATCGCTCATACTATGTAGCATAATGGGCTGGAATATTTTTTACACCAATATTTTAATGGGTGGTATTCTTATTGTGTATACGATTAGTGGCGGAAGCCGTGCAGTGGCACATACACAAAAGTTACAAATGATTATTGTATTTATTTCGCTTTTTTTGATTGGATATATTGCCGTAAAAATGTTGCCTAGTAATATGAATTTTATGGCTGCTGTAAATGAAGCAGGCTCTTATGGAAAAATGAATGTAATTACTACAGGCTTTACCAGTAAAGGATTTGATTGGAAAGATAAGTACAATATTTGGAGCGGATTAATAGGAGGTTTTTTTCTTGCACTAAGTTATTTTGGTACAGACCATAGCCAAGTAGGGCGATACCTTACAGCAAAAAGCGTAAAGGAAAGCCAAAAAGGATTATTGATGAATGGGATAGTAAAAGTGCCTATGCAGTTTGGTATTTTGCTGTTAGGTATCTTAATATTCACTTTTTACATTTACAATAAAGCACCAGTGTATTTTGATGATGCAAACAAAGAAAAAGCATTAGCAACAAACTATAAAGATTCTTTAAATATTTTAGAAAATAATTTTACAGTCGCAACATCAAAAAAAGATGTGCTTGAAGTTAGAGCTAACCGTACAGCTTATGTAAAAATGGTAGCGGTAGCTTTAAATGATAAGAATATAAAAGATACCAATTTTATTTTTCTACGTTTTGTAAAAGATAATTTGCCTATTGGTTTAATAGGATTGCTATTTGCTGTAATATTTTTAAGTGCTTGGGGAAGCATTGCTGGTGCGTTAAATTCTTTAGCCGCTTGTTCTATGATAGATTTTCACAAACAATTTTTCCAGAAAAAGGGGGAAGAGTTGAATGATTATAAAACCTCGCAGTGGTATACATTTGGGTGGGGTATATTTTGCATTATTATTGCCATGTTTGCACAAAATATTGGCAATAGTTTAATAGAAGCTGTAAATATTTTAGGGTCTATTTTTTATGGGGTAATACTCGGCATTTTTTTAGTAGCTTTTTGGGTGAGGCACGTACAGTCCAATGCAGTTTTTATTGCAGCACTTATTTCCCAAATTGCAGTAATAGCTATTTATAAAGCAGATGTTATTTCATTTTTATGGTTGAATGTAATTGGAGCTTTATTGGTATTAGCATTAGGTATTGTTATACAAATTTTTAGTAAAACTAAGCTTAATAATATAGCAGATTATTAAAGTTTTATAAATTTAAATACTTAAAATATTTTAGAAAATAAACAATTTTATATCAATAAAATTCAAAATATCTAGGTCTAAAAATAATGTTTTAAAAATTTCAATGTTACACAAGTATAAAAGTATTTGATAATTGTAATAATTTTTTCTAAGTTATATTTTGCTTTATTATATTTAAATATTTTAAACTATAAAATAAATTACTTTTTCTTTAGTACTTTCGATAAATAAACTTACAAATATTAACCAAACAATTAATTCATGAAAATTATTACTCAATTTAAAATTAGTAGCTTTCTATTATTTTTTACCTTATTATCCTTAAAAATGTTTGCACAAAATGGTACAATAAAAGGTACTGTAAAAGATGCAACTGGCGCTGTTTTAGAAGGTGCATCAATAACAGCACAGCCTGGTAAAATAGGCACACGTACTAGTATAGATGGTACTTACACAGTTAGCATAGCTGCAGGTAATTATACCATTACTTCTAGCTATACTGGTAAAGTTACTGACCAAAAAAAAGTAACGGTTAAAGCAGATGAAACAAACATTCTTGATTTTATTTTACAAGAAACTGGAGACCTTACAACCGTAACTGTAGGCTCTAGAGTTAGAGATTCCAGATTAAAAACATCAACTGCTGTACCTGTTGATATTATACGTACTAAAGATGTAATGGCATTAGCACAAGCTGATGTAGCACAAATTTTAACCTATGCAGCCCCTTCTTTTCAATCAAATAGACAAACTGTAAGTGATGGTACAGATCATATTGACCCAGCTTCTCTACGTGGTCTTGGGCCAGATCAAACCCTTGTTTTAATAAATGGAAAAAGAAGGCATAATACTTCATTAGTAAATATAAATGGTACCGTAGGAAGAGGCTCAGTAGGTACAGATTTAAACTCAATACCTGCAGCAGCAATTGAAAGAATAGAAGTATTAAGAGATGGTGCAGCTGCACAATATGGTTCAGATGCCATTGCAGGGGTAATAAATATAGTATTAAAAAAGAATTACAATGGTTTAAATGTTTCTGCAAATTTTGGTGCAAATGTTACTACTCAAAGTACTCCATCTGCATACGATCTTACACAAATAAAAAACAACATTACCGATGGTACTAATAAGCAAATTGATATTGATTGGGGAATGACAGGAAAGAATAAAACCTATATAAATGTTGCAGCACAATATTTACAAAGAGGTTCAAGCAATAGAGGAGGTTATGATAATTCTCCACTTTTATATTACGGTTCAGCAGGTTTGGGAAATTTACCAGCTACTTACTCAACGTCCACATCTGTGCCATTAAGAACAGATTATTTTCAATGGATAATGAACCAAGATGCTGCAAAGGTTGCATCAACAGGTTTTGATCGTAGAGATATGATTTATGGTAACTCAGATTCAAAAAACTTTTTAGCCTTCATTAATGCAGGTACAAATATCTCATCAAATGTAGGATTATACAGCACTTTTGGTATAGGGTATAGAAATGGAGATGCAACTGGTAATTACAGGTTGCCTTCACAAATATCCCAACAGCCTATTAGAGCTGATGGTTCACTTTATTATCCTAATGGATTTTTACCACATATAGCTCCCGTTATTAATGATATTTCTTTTTTAATTGGTAGTAATATTAAAGCAGGAAAATGGGATTTAGATATAAGTAATTCAATTGGTAAAAATACTTTTCAATTTTTTGTAACAGGCTCTGGCAACGCTTCTTTAGCAGCTAATGACAATGTTCAAACTTCTTTTGATGCAGGTAAAGTAAGTTTTTTACAAAATACTTTTAATGTTGATTTATCGCATAAATTTGATTTAAACAAAACAGGAAATTATTTCAATCTTGCTTTTGGAAGTGAATTTAGATATGAAAATTTTAAAATTATAGAGGGTGAGCCAAATTCGTATATTTTAGGCACAAGACCCACAGTAGGTACTGCTGTACTTGCTCCCATTTATCCATTTACAAATACAGCAGCTACCATTTCGGCGGCTACTGCTGCTACATCACCAGGTTCGCAAGTTTTTCCTGGTTTTGGCTTAGGCGATGCAGTAAATGCACATCGTAGTGTATATGCAATATATGCAGATGGAGAAACAAAACTTGATAAATTAACCTTAGGCACAGCAATAAGATTTGAAAGTTATGCTGAACAAACTGGTGATAAATATAACAACATTAGTGGTAAATTTTCTGCTCGCTACGAATTTAATCCTGCATTCGCAATACGTGGCTCAGTAAGTAATGGCTTTAGAGCACCATCATTGCACCAACGCTATTTTCATAACACCTCTACACAATTTGTTGGTTCTTTAGCATCTAATACACTAACTATAAATAATCAAGATGCAATTGCTAGAAATGGATTTGGTGTAGAAGCACTTAAACCAGAAACCTCTGTAGATTTTACACTAGGATTTGTAGGTAAAGTTGGAAATAATTTTAGTTATGCTATAGATGCATATCAAATTGATATAAAAGATAGAATTGTATTATCATCTGCTTTCCCTAGATCTAATGCTTTAGTAGCAACTATATTAACAGGTGTAGACCCTTCAACATCTAATGTACAATTTTGGACAAACGCAATAGATACTCGTACTAAAGGATTAGATATTGTATTAACAGAAAAAATTCCATTTAAAAATTTAAGTAGTCTTACATTATCACTCGCTGGTAATTTTAATCAAAATAAAATAATTGGAAATCAACGTGCAAGTAATACCATAAGCTCTGCTGTTAATAACCCAAGTAAGTTGGATGATACAAAAAACCCTGCAAATGATTTAGAAAATATTTTATTTGACAGACAGCAAAAAAGTAGAATAGAAGTGGGGCAACCAAACAGTAAATTTAATTTTACTGCAACCTATACTGTAAAAAAATGGAGTTTTATTTTACGTGCAGTACATTGGGGAGAAATTACAGTTTTAAATACAATTGGTAATGATCCTAATGGAATTATAAAATCTACAGGTTTATATTATAATGATGTTTCACCACAAAGTGATCAAACTTTTAGTGCCAAACTTACAACAGATTTAGCAATAAGTTATAAACCTAGCAGCCAATTAACGTTAACCATTGGTTCTAACAATATTTTTGATATTTATCCTGATCAAATTTTTGTTGATTCACGTAATTCCTTAAAATCAGTTTATGCAAATCCAGTTGTAACTCAAGCTGCTAATGCTGTAGTTGGTCAAAAAGCAGTAGGTGGATATAGTGCAACTAGAGATGGTACAAACAGAAATCGTTTACTTTACTCTGCTAACCAGTTTGGTTTTAATGGAAGATATATTTATTTCAAAATAAGTGCTGAACTTGGTAAATTATTAAAAATAACTAAATAGTAGTACCAATACAATTTAAAAAAGTTGCTCAATTTTGAGCAACTTTTTTTGTTTGAGGATTTAACAATTATTTTATCATTTGTTTTAAACTTTTAAAATTAATTTCAGTCTTTTTAAAAACATCTATCTTTATTTGAAAAATTAAATATGAAACGTATTGTAACTTATGTCTTTTTAACAATGTTAGCTTCAACTATTTCTTTCGCACAAACAGGCACTACAATGCAAAATGCTACCCAGCTCAAAGATGCTCCTGTAAATGTACTTATTACTGATTTTAAGAAAAATCCATTGAGGCACGAATTAGTAGTTTTTAGAAGTTTAATAAATAGTAAAGAATATCAAGGTTTAAGCCAAGATGATGGTAAGTTTTCACTTAGATTGCCTGCTGGAGATAAATATGAAATATTTGTACTTGGCTTTAAAGATTCTACCAGTTTAAACATGTTAGAGATACCCGCTTTAGGAGCAAATGCTAGTTATAAAGTACCATTTGATATAGAATTGCAGCATCAATCTGCAAAAACTTTTATATTAGAAGGGGTAGTATTTGAAACCAATAAAGCAAATCTTAATCCTGATTCTTACCCTGTACTAGATGAATTAGTAATATATTTAAATAGAAATGATGACGAAAGAATTGAAATTGGAGGGCATACAGATAATGTTGGTAAACCGCCTGCTAATTTAACTTTATCTATGGAAAGAGCAAAAAGTGTAATGGCATATTTATTAACAAAAGGAGTATCTGCTAACAGACTTACTGCAAAAGGTTATGGTATGAATATGCCAATAGCATCAAACAAAACAGAAGACGGCAAAGCTGAAAACAGAAGAACTGAAGTAAAAATATTAGAATAAAATTAATTACCCACATTTATAAAAAATTGGGTATAAAATGAGCTAAATGAAATTAATTTTTACACGTAGCTTTTTTTTTACAAAAAAATTAGCAATTTTACTATTTTAAAACATTGATATTAAATATTTTAAAGCTATTCAAAATTACACTTTTGATTTTAAGCAGTTTTTATGTGTTAATAAATAAATTAGTCATACATTTGCATTCCGAAAATTATGGCTAAGCAAGCACTTATTAAACAAGATGGATCAATAACAGAAGCATTAAGTAATGCTATGTTTAAAGTAAAACTAGAAAATGGTCACGAAATATTGGCTACTATTTCTGGTAAAATGAGAATGCATTATATCCGTATTTTACCTGGAGATAAAGTTGGAGTAGAAATGAGCCCTTATGACCTAACAAGAGGTAGAATTATTTTCCGTTACAAATAAGTATTAAGTAAAAGTAAAAATAAACAATCATGAAGGTTAGAGCTTCAATTAAAAAGCGCAGTACAGATTGCAAAATCGTTAGAAGAAAAGGTATTCTTTATGTTATTAACAAAAAGAATCCTCGTTTTAAACAAAAACAAGGATAAAATTCTTGTAGGGTTTTTAAAATGCTGTGTTTAAACTTCTAATCATATCATTGTTAAAAACAAAAATATTTAAATTATAAATCAAAAATAGTATTATGGCTCGTATTGCCGGTATTGATTTGCCAAAAAACAAAAGAGGTGAAATTGGACTTACATATATCTATGGTATAGGTTCAAACACTGCTAAATACATTCTTGTAAAAGCAGGTATTGATGTAAATAAAAAAGTAAACCAGTGGAATGATGATGAACAAACGTCAATCCGTAACATCATTAACGGTGAGTTTAAAACAGAAGGTGCTTTGCGTAGCGAAACACAGATGAACATAAAGCGTTTGTTAGATATAGCTTGCTACAGAGGTTTACGTCATCGTAAAGGTTTGCCTTTGCGTGGTCAACGTACCCGTACTAACAGTCGCACAAGAAAAGGAAAGCGTAAAACAGTTGCTGGTAAAAAGAAGGTAACTAAATAATTATGTATAAAAATTGTTAAATAACGTATATGCTCAATTAAGTGCAATGTTAAAAATCAAAATTTAACAAATATTAATAATACTATTTAATAGGCTCTATATTTTAAAATACAACACTAGATAGCTATTGAGCCAGCAGGAGGGTTGCATTTATTTTACTTTCTAAGTAGAAAATTTTTTAACGAATACCTAACATTTTTAAACAAATGGCAAAAGTACAACAAAAAGGCAAGCAAGGCGCAAAAGCAGCTGCAAAAAAAAGAGTAGTAAAGGTAGAAGCACATGGCGATGCACATATTAGTGCAACTTTCAATAACATTATAATTAGTCTTACCAACAAGCAAGGCCAAGTTATTTCTTGGGCTTCTGCTGGTAAAATGGGTTTTAGAGGTTCTAAGAAAAATACACCTTATGCAGCACAAATGGCAGGTGCAGATTGTGCTAAAATAGCATTAGACGCAGGACTTAAAAAAGTAGATGTGTTTGTAAAGGGACCTGGAAGTGGGCGTGAAGGCGCTATCCGTTCTTTATCTCAAAATGGTATAGAAGTGGTATCTATAAAAGATATTACACCAATGCCACATAATGGTTGCAGACCTCCAAAGAAAAGAAGAGTATAAACAAGTATTTAGAAGTTGGTACCAAGATGTTAGATAACTCTTTTTAGATGTCTGGTCTTAATACTAATATCTAAATACTCATATCTAAAAAAGGGTTCATCATCGATTTTTAAGATTTTTATGATGGTGAATCGTCACTAAAAAATCATATATATTAAACTATGGCACGTTACACAGGCCCCAAAACAAAAATCTCCCGTAGGTTTGGAGAATTAATTACCGGAAACGGAAAGTGGTTAACCAAAAATAGTGTTCCTCCTGGAATGCATGGTGCTACCAAAAAGCGTAAGGCTCCAAGTGAGTATGCATTACAGTTATCAGAAAAACAAAAAGCTAAGTATACTTATGGTTTATTGGAAAAACAGTTCCGTAAAACTTATGCTGAAGCTGCCCGTAAAAGAGGTGTTACTGGTGAAAATCTTATTAAATTATTAGAAGCACGTTTAGATAATACCGTTTACAGAATGGGTATTTGTATAAGTCGCCAAGGTTCACGACAATTAGTGAGTCATAAGCATATTACAGTAAATGGTGAAGTAGTTAACATTCCATCATATAGTTGTCAACCCGGTGATGTGATAGGATTGAAAAATAAGAGTGCTATTAATAAATCTATTACTGACAATCTCCGTGGAAAAAATCCAAAATTTGGGTGGGTAGAATGGAATGAAACAGAAATGAAAGGTACTTTTATTACATATCCTGAAAGAGAAAATGTTCCTGAAAATATAAAGGAGCAATTAATTGTAGAATTGTACTCCAAATAGACACTAGGATTGAGTATTTAGTATTGGGAGAAAGAACCTAATTACTGAATAACCAAGTCTAAATACTCAATACTTAATACTAAATACTTATTTTTAAATTAAACTAAACAAATAAAAATGGCCGTTTTTAATTTTGTTAAACCAGATAAAATTGTACTACAAAAAGCTACTGATTTCGAAGCTCAATTTGAATTTCGTCCATTGGAGCCTGGGTATGGTGTTACTATAGGAAACGCACTACGACGTGTTTTATTAAATTCTTTGGAAGGATATGCAATTGTTGGTATTAACATTGCAGGTGCTGACCATGAATTTGCAACAATAAAAGGTATTACTGAAGATGTAACTGAAATGATTCTTAATTTGAAGCAAGTCCGTTTCAAGTTGTTAGGTGAGCATGAAATTATGTCTGAAAAAGTTACATTATCTATAAAAAATAAAACAGAGTTTACAGCTGGCATGATTGGAGAATCTACTCCAATGTTTGAAGTAATGAACCCTGAATTGATGATTTGTACACTAGATATTAGTGCTAAGCTAGATATTGATATTACCATTGGTCGTGGTCGTGGTTATGTACCTGCAGAAGACCACAAAGAAAAAAGCAACATTTTTGGATATATCCCTGTAGATGCTATTTATACTCCCATAAAGAATGTAAAATATTTGATAGAAAATACTAGGGTAGAACAACGTACTGATTTTGAAAAATTAGTAATGGATGTTGTTACGGATGGTACTATACACCCAGAAGAAGCAGTAAAACAGGCTAGTCGTATACTTATTCAACATTTGATGATAATTACTGATGAAAATATCACATTTGATACAAAGGAAGATAAAAAAGAAGATATGGTAGATGAGCATACTTTACAATTGCGTAAAATGCTTAAAACACCATTGGAAGATTTAGACCTTTCTGTACGTGCTTTTAATTGCTTAAAAGCAGCTAAGATTAATTCATTAAGCGAACTAGTACAATACGAGCAAGAAGATTTAATGAAGTTTAGAAACTTTGGTCAAAAATCTTTAAGCGAAATAGATGCTGTATTGCAAGATAGAGGATTGAGCTTCGGTATGGATTTGAGCAAATTGAAGATAGAAGACGAAAATTAAGAAACCCTTCCTATCTTTCCTGAAAAGGAGAAAATCTAATCAAATTTATACGAAGATTCACGAATATTTATGTAATAATTTAGCAGTACAACAATTTAACAATTTTATAAAAAAAACTCAGAAAGGGTAACCAGTAATTCCTGACACGGTACTGGGTATTAAAAAACAACAAACGTCATGCGTCACGGAAACAAAAACAACAATTTAAGTAGAACAGCTTCTCACAGAAGAGCGTTATTGATGAACCTTGGTTGTCAATTAATTACTTACAAAAGAATAACAACAACTGTAGCAAAAGCTAAGGCACTTCGTACATATATTGAGCCATTGATTACAAAAACAAAAGCTACAGAAAGTAAAGAGGCAATTAGCCACAATCACCGTATAGTGTTTAGTTATCTAAACGATAAGGCAGCAGTAAAGGAATTATTTACAGTTGTTGCGCCAAAGGTAGTTGGTCGCCCTGGTGGATATACTCGTATTATAAAGCTAGGTGCAAGACAAGGTGATAATGCAGAAATGGCAATGATAGAACTAGTAGACTTTAACAAAGTTTATGGTAAGCACATTGGCACTGATGCTGGTGCAGAATCTGCAAAGAAAACTCGTAGAAGTGGTGGTGGTAAACCAAAAGCAGCAACTGCTGCGCCAGTTTCTACTGATGAAACTATAACTGAAGCAGTAATAGAAACAGTACCAGCT
>JAYUJS010000721.1:0-1672 GCA_043765095.1 Ferruginibacter sp. | reverse complement strand
TCATCTTGCCATTCTTGATCCCAAATAAATTGTAAATCAAACTTGCCATCAGGAAATAGCGTAAATTCTAATTTATTCCAACGATTATGACCTCCTTCTGTTGTGATAGAATGAAGAAGGTGCATCTGTTCACTGAGATAAGAAGGTTTCACAAATCTAACACTTTTTCTATTTTCTTTTTCATCAAAGTAAGCTAAGTTATAGCCTGTAACACCTTCTTGTAATTCACTTTTCAATACAGCTTTATGCCATTCTGTATTTAGTGAGCCAACAATACTATTAGCAATTGATAAATAAATCTCATTTACTTCCATTATTTTAAATTTTTTAATTTACAAATTCTTTTGAAAAAAACTCACCAGCAGTTTCCCATTCTATTTCAAATTTTATTGGTCTTTTATCAGTACCATAGATAATTTTAATATCAACTTCTACTTTTTTACCACTTTTTAATGCGTTTTGCCAGCCTGCTTCCATACTTTTCCATGCACCTTGATTTAGGCTTCCTTTCATTGGGACGTAGTTGATTTGTTCTCCTGCGCCATCAAAAATTGCAGCTATCATGTGTCCACCTTGATCTCCATTTACACCATCTTTTAGAGCCGAATTGCCGCCTTTACTTTGCTGATAATTATTTCTATCTGCTGTTTTTAAGTCCAATTCTCCTTTTACGCCCTTAACTCTACCTAAATTATCAGTTTCATAGGTGTTTTTACCAACTTTATATTTTGAATTAGGTTTTAACGGATTATTTAGCGTTTTGTTCCATGCTCCTTTTTTTCCTTTACCAATTTCTATTGTTCCGTCAGGTAAAACTTTTTCAGACACTACAAATTCATCTAAATTGCCCTCTTCAATAGATTTCTTATTTTTTTCGATATGGTCTTTTACTTCTTGTTCAGTTAATTTACTTCCTTTTTTCTTTTGCGCTGCTAAAAGGTCATCTGCTTCATAACCTAACATATTTTGATGAACCTCTCCTTCATTGAGCATTTTATTTAGACTTTTACCAGCATCGGCGTCAATTGCATTGTCTATTTTGCCTATTGCTTCTTCTGCTATATCGTCTAACTTGTTCGCTAATTTATTTAAGTTCTTAATCTCTTTTGCCTTTGCAATAATCGCTTTTACTCCTACTACTGAAATAATGGTTGCAACTACTGTAACAGCATCGCTTCCTACTTCATGTTTCATCGTATTTCCACCTCCAGCATATTTATCTTTTTTTGCTTGGGCAGCTCCGATAATCATTTTTTTGACACTTGCAGGTGTAATCTTTTTTATTCCATCCCAAAGTTTCATTGCTTCTTCTGGTTCAGTTGCCATTTTTAGGCCAAAAGAAACCATTTCTGGAACATCCTTAACTTGTGATATTGCACCATCTCCTACACCACTAAAAGTTGGAAAATGATAAGGCGACGCATCGTATTCCGCTTTATGCCCTACGTCATCCCATGCTTTTTCAGGTATTTTAGCTTCGTTGCATAGTATTACGGTGGCTTCTTTGATTTCTACCAATACTTTCCAATAGCTTAAATCTTTGTACTCTAACTCTTTTTCGTACTCGCATTTATGTACACCGCCTGATATTCTCATTTTTTCGATTTGAGCATCGCTTATTGCTATAACCTCAGCTACTGTACCCGTATATCCCGCTTTAATTTGTAGCGCA
>JAYUJS010000720.1:0-1675 GCA_043765095.1 Ferruginibacter sp. | reverse complement strand
AAAAAGTTTTTCTATCAGGCTCGGTACTTGTAAGTAAAATTCCATTAAGCATGGCTTGGTTATATCTATCTGCAAGCCCACGTACAATTATAAACTTGCCATCTTGTATGCTTGTACCGGGTGTACGTTTTAAAATTTCGCCTGTGTTTCTATCAGGGCTTCTACGTATAGCTTCGGCAGATATTACTGAGGCTACTGTATTAGTATTTTTTTGAAATGTTATTAATGAAGCTGCAGTTTCTTTGCGTGCAGTACTTGTAGAGCGTACTACTACTGCTTCTTCTGTTTTTTCTCTTTGTGTCAAAGAAAAATCTTGTATAGTTATTCCACCATCTTTTATTTCAATACTATCTATTTGTTGGCTTGTACCATTATAAGAAAATGTAAGGGAAACAAATTTTTCTCCTTGTATAATCAAATTGTATCTGCCTTCTACATCTGTTGCTACACCTTTTCCTCCTTGCTTTACAATAACAGATACTTTTGTAAGAGGCTGCCCAGTTTTTGCATCCGTTACCTTACCTTCTACTTTTCCTTTTTGTGCAATCCCACTTAGTGAAAATAGTAATAATGTAAATGATAATAATAATGCTCTCATGCCTTTTGTTGTTTGATTGCAAAGAGAATACTTCAATGTTATGCCATTGTGAAGCGTAGGTTACCAAATAGTTAAGTGGTAAACTATTTGCATAAAAAATAGCTTATAAATTTGCAATGTTAACAAATAGTTACCAATTGCAAACCAAACTCAAAGAAGTGCTATAATCCTATTTTTGCCATCAAAACATAACTATATGGCAGGTATAAACTCAATCTTAAAGATTTTTTTACCCAAAGACAGAATTTTTTATCAATTATTTGAAAACGTAGCAAAAGAGCTAGTGAAAATGGGTGATAAATTAAAAGAAATGGTAAATGAACCTGACTATGACACCCGTGCAAAATATTTGAAAGAAATAGAAGATATGGAGCATGTAAATGACGAGCATACCCATCAAATATTTATAGAGCTTGGCAAAAATTTTATTACGCCTTTTGATAGAGAGGATATTCACCATCTAGCATCTGCATTAGATGACATTGCTGATTATATTTATGCAACTGCAAAAAAAATAAGTTTTTATAGAGTAAATCCAGATGATATTGGCATCAGAAAATTTGGGGATATTATCCCATTAGGCTGTGTGGCAGTGCATAACGCAGTATTAGAACTTCGTAATATGAAAAATATGCGCCAAATAACGGATGCATTGGTATCTATAAACAGCATCGAAAACCAAGCAGATGATATTTATGATATGAGTATTGAGCGTTTGTTTGCAACAGAATCTGATGTAAAAGAACTAATAAAGAAAAAAGAAATTTACCAAGTAATGGAAATTGTAACCGATAAATGTGAAGATGCTGCAAACGTAATTGAAAGTATTATTGTGAAGTACGCATAAATCAATTTGCTAATTAATCAATGTGTCAATTAGCCAATAAAGTAACTCGATAGTCTTAAAATTTTGAGGCTTCATCACGTTGGCTAATTGGCTTAATATCACATTTGCAAACTTTCTCATTTTCAAATTCCTTTTATGACTCTAGTAATCGTAATAATAATTCTAGCATTAATATTTGACTACATCAATGGTTTTCATGATGCAGCAAATTCAATTGCTACGGTGGTTTC
>JAYUJS010000719.1:0-1677 GCA_043765095.1 Ferruginibacter sp. | reverse complement strand
TGCTACACAATTTTTTAAAATATATCTCAAAATCCACGCTTGAATTACTGGATAAATTTCTATTTTGTTATTTTCCTGTAAAACTTATTAACAAAAATGTTCGTTGGCATAGTGTTGGTAACTATCTCTTAAAATAAAGAAATCTTATTTTTTATACAAAGCTGGTTTTAGGGTTTTATTAGGGAAAACGGGAGCATTTTTGCTCCCGTTTGTTTTGTGTAAAATGCCAAAATTTTATTAAAATAGTATGGAAAAGAAATGGATTGTACTCTCTTTGGTACGTTCTCATTTATATGTACATATTACTACTGCTAGCTCTTCTATTTACTGCTTGCCAACCCAATAAGAAAACCGACACAATTAAAAACAGAAAAATAGCCATTGCAAGTACTGTTTCTATTGCTTATTTAAATATTAATTACGATTCTTGTAAAAAATCAATCCCCTTTATTAAAGAAACGCAAAAAGTTAAATGGAAAACATTATCAAAAGCATTAAAAGAAAAATGTTTTACAGAAGCAGACAAGAATACTATTATACTAGCTTGGATAGAAACTAAGTGGAATTTTAATAGTATGTCGGAAACGCCCAGCAAAGGATATATAGCATGCGGTTATTTTGTAACCATTGTTTTGAGAAATGCTGATGTAAAACTAGCAAGAATAAAATTAGCACAATCTACATCTTGTATAATTATAAAAACTCTTTTGCAGCAAAAATATATAACTAGGTTATGCAATGTAAAGGTTACTGTTTTTACCAATTTTTTGTAAAATAATGGAGACGGTTTATATATTATTGGCTTAGATAACCACACTGGTTTTATATTGAAAGGTACTGCTGGATTATGTTTCATTCATTCTTCTTAAGTAAGTACAGGTAGGGTGCAGAAAGAAGATGCAACAAAAAGTACCATTTTGCAAAATAGTAATTAAAAAGTAATAGGAAAAATAAGTGCAAATGAATTTATACTAACAAAATGGATGGAAAATTGAACTCAAGGAAATTGTCTTTTTTAATTAGAAATTTATTTTTGTTTTTCTAATTTGTTTTTAACTGTTTCAATTTTACCGAAGAATTTAATATTTAAAAATTATTTACTTTCTCTAAGTTTTATAATGATTTTTATTATGACTTGCATCTTTTTTACCAAAAAAAATATTTCAACGTGTAAAAAAAGAAAAATTGATTCCATATTTTGTTAATAAATACAACTAATAGCAAATAAACATTGAAATACTGATGTTAATTCTTTTGTGAACAAGCTTGGGTAAGCTGTGTATAAACTACCTTTGATTGTGAATTAGCGGTGTACAAGAATAAAATATTCGTTAATAACAACTAAGTGTTAATTTAATATTAGCGAAATATTTTTAGATATATTTATCTTCGTCGCCCTACAAAAAAAATATTGGGTATTTTTTTTTAGATTCAAAAAAATTACAAAAAGCACAGGAATATATTTATAATGGAGTTAAAAAATTTTAATAAAGATAAAGTAAGGCGCAAGCCTCTATTAGAAAACAATAGCATGGTATTTGGTAAAATACCACCACAAGCTAAAGATTTAGAAGAAGCTATTTTAGGTGCTATTATGCTTGAGAAAATGGCTTTTGATACGGTAGTAGAAATATTGAAACCAGAATGTTTTTATGTGGAAGCGCACCAAAAAATATA
>JAYUJS010000718.1:0-13359 GCA_043765095.1 Ferruginibacter sp. | reverse complement strand
GGATGACACTTAATAATAAAACACAAAGTTGATTTGTATTTTGTGATAATAATTACATAATAATAAAAATGACTTATATCATTCACACATTGATGCGTGATTGGTGGGACACCAAACACCAAGCTAAAATTGATACTTTGCGAATGGTAACATTACTTATAAATTAAATATAATATACAATATTATATATTAATAGCCTAATTTTAGAGGCGGCAATCTATCTTGATAACATGAAATCAAAAAACGACATACCAGAAATAGATAAAGAACTCATTAAATCTCCCAATCATTTCCCCGTAGTAGGTATTGGAGCATCGGCAGGTGGGCTGGATGCATTTAAAAAATTATTAAAAGCCATACCAGCAGATTCGGGTATGGCTTATGTGCTCGTACAGCATTTAGACCCTAGCCACGAAAGCATGCTGGTAGAGATATTGCAAAAAGTAACAGATATACCAGTATTACAAATTGCAGACGATATTAAAGTGCAACCAAACCATATTTACATTTTACCTAGCAATAAAATGATTATTGCTAATGATGGTGTGCTGGAACTTACACCCCGGTCTGCAAAAAGTAAAATGGAGCGCAATTTACCTATCGACCTTTTTTTTACATCGCTTGCCGAAGTGCACCAAAGCCATGCAATAGGCGTGGTTTTATCTGGCACTGCAAACGATGGTACCATGGGTTTAAAAGCTATTAAAGAACAAGGAGGCATCACTTTTGCACAAGATGAAGCATCGGCTGCATACGAAGGCATGCCTCATAGTGCTGTAGAGGCTGGTGTGGTAGATTTTGTATTGCCACCCGATAAAATTCCACAAAAATTGTTAGAACTAATTAGTATTATAAAAGGAAAAGATGTGGAGCATATTGCACAGCAAGATGAAGATGTGTTTAAACAAATACTTTCGCTACTGCGCATACGCAAGGGTACTGATTTTACGTATTACAAACCCTCTACCATACGCAGAAGAATACTCCGTAGAATGGCTATTAATAAAACAGAAGAGCCTTCTGTTTATTTAAAATATTTAAGAGAAAAAAAACCTGAACAAGATTTGTTGTACCAAGACTTATTGATACCTGTAACCGATTTTTTTAGAGACCCAAAAATCTTTGACAGCTTAAGCAAAGCAGTATTTCCGCTAATTTTAAAAAATAAAAAAGAGGGTGAGCCAATACGAATTTGGGTGGCAGGTTGCAGTACAGGAGAGGAAGTCTATTCTATGGCTATTTGTTTTAAAGAATTATTGGGCGATAGATTTTCGGAGGATGTGCACCAAAGAGTGCAAATTTTTGCAACCGATATTAGCGAACCCGCTATTGCAAAAGCCCGTAATGGAATCTATTCTAAAACCAATTTAATAGGATTAAGCCAAGCACACCTAAAAGAATATTTTACAAAAAACAATGGCGACTATCAAGCAAAAAAATCGATAAGAGATTTATGTGTATTTGCAGTACACAATTTTTTAAAAGACCCTGCCTTTAGCAAAATGGATTTTATTAGCTGTCGAAATGTGCTTATTTATATGGAGCCTTACTTGCAAAAAAAGGCACTCATTACTTTTCATTATGCATTAAACCAAAAAGGGTTTTTATTGCTAGGCAAGTCTGAAACTACTAGTGGCGTACCTGACCATTTTGGGGTGTGCCTATTAAAAGGCACAGCTAAAACCGATAAAATATTTATACGTAAAGATATTGCTAGTAAGTTTGTGCCTACAGCAACAATGCTAAGAGAAAAAAGTTTTGCAGACCCAAGTGTAAGTAGCAAAAGCGAAGCTATACGCACAGACTTTCAAAAAACGGCGGATGATATTATGCTTAGCAAATACACCCCTGCAGGTGTGGTTGTAAATGAGACTTTGGATATTGTGCATTTTAGAGGCAACACAGGCCATTTTTTAGAACCATCGCCGGGCAAAGCAAGCCTTAATTTATTAAAGATGGCTAAGGAAGGATTGGCTTTTGAACTCCGTAATATTTTGCATAAAGCAAAAAAGGAAAATACTACGATTTTAAAAGAAAATATTCCAATACAGATAAATGGCATTCAAACAAATATTTCTGTAGAGGCTATACCACTACCCAACGTAATAGAACCGCATTACCTAGTACTTTTTCATCAAAAAGCAGTTGACAGCAGGCAGTTGGCAGTAGGCAATAAGCAGGCTACAGTAACCAACAAAAGAGAAACAGCAAACGAGAAACGAGAAACGAGAAACGCACAAAACCTTCGCATAGCACAATTAGAAAAAGAGCTGGCACAAAGCCGTGAAGATATGCGTAGCATTACCGAAGACCAAGAAGCTGCCAATGAAGAACTGCAAAGTGCCAACGAAGAACTACTAAGTGGCAGCGAAGAATTGCAAAGCCTAAATGAAGAAATGGAAACCAGCAAAGAAGAATTGCAAAGTACCAATGAAGAACTTACCGTAGTAAACCAAGAAATAATTGGGTTAAACGAACAAATAACCGAAGCAAGAGATTATGCAGAAGCAATAATATCTAATTTGTATGAACCATTGCTAGTGCTAGATAAAAACTTGCGCATAAAATCGGCAAACAGTTCTTTTTATAAAACCTTTGAGGTAAATGAAAAAGATACAGAAGGGAAATTTATATATGATTTGGGAAATAAACAATGGGATATTCCAGCGTTAAGAGAACTTTTACAAAATATATTGTGGCATAAATCTAAATTAGAAAACTTTGAAATATCCCACAATTTTCCAAATATTGGAGAGCGAATTGTGTTGTTAAATGCTCGTGAATTAGTGAATGAAACTGGTAGTGAAAAATTAATTTTATTGGCCATTGCAGATATAACGGAACAAAAAAATGCCCGTAAAAAAATTGAAGAAAGCGAACAACGTTTTAGGACGCTTGTAATACAAGCACCTGTTGCAATTGGTATTTATAAAGGCAAAAAATATATTGCAGAAGTTGTGAATGAACTCGCTTTGCAAATGCTAAATGCAGCATTCGATTTTATAGGCAAACCATTATTTGATGTATTGCCTGAACTAGAAAACCAAGGGTTAAAAACCATTATGGATAATGTACTGCAAAGCGGTACAACCTATTATGGAAACGAATTGGAATTTACAATACATAAAAAGAACATAAGCACACAGGGTTTTTACAATTTAATTATACAACAATTAAAAGCCGATAATGAATCCATTACGGGAATAATAATAGTTGCTAGCGAAGTAACAGAGCAAGTACTTGCCCGTAAAAAAGTAGAAGAAAGCGAACACCAATACCACAACTTGATATATACATCTCCTTGCATGATTGCTATTTTTAAAGGAAAAGACACTATTATAGAAATAGCCAACGATGCTATTATAGAAACATGGGGCAAAGGGAAGGATATTATTGGCAAACCACTCTTTGAAGTATTACCCGAAGCTGTTGAACAAGGGTTTGATAAATTGATACAAAATGTATTTGAAACTGGTGAACCATTTCATGCTTACGAAAAACCCGTTACCCTAGTACGCAATGGCAAGCAACAACTAATGCACTACAATTTTATATACCAAGCACAGCGAAATGTGCAAGGCGAAAAAGTAGGGGTAGCAATATTAGCAAACGAAGTAACCCCACAAGTAGAAGCTAAAATGAAAATTTTAGAAAGCGAAGAACGTTTTAGATTATTAGCGGATAATATGCCTTTGAATGTTTTTTTAGCTGATGCAACTGCTGTAGATAATATTACATATCTAAATAAATATTGGTTAAATTTTACCAAACAAACATTTGACGAAGCTATAGCTAGCGGATGGTTAAATATTGTGCACCCCGATGATGTGCAATTGGTAAGAAGTATATATGAACCTGCTTTTAAAGCCAAACAAGCTTATACTATTGCTCAATTTCGTATAAAACGCTATGATGGGCAGTATATATGGTTTACATTTCATGGCAACCCTCGATATTTACCCAATGGTGAATATGTAGGCTACATGGGCATTGGGTTAGATATAAATGAACAAAAACTTTTTGAAATAGAATTAATTGATGAAAAATTAAAAGCAGAAAATGCTGCAAAATCTAAGCAACAGTTTTTAGCAAATATGAGTCATGAAATACGTACGCCACTCAATTCAATTGTAGGATTTGCAAATGTGCTTACAAAAACTAACTTAACAGATAAGCAAAAAGTATATTTGGATGCTATAAAAAAGAGTGGCCAAACTTTAAATTTATTAATAAACGATATACTTGACTTAGCAAAAGTAGATGCTGGTAAAATTACATTTGAAAAAAATCCTTTTGAATTATACAAGTCTTTGCACTCCGTATTACATTCTTTCGATTTTAAAATAAAAGAAAAAAAATTAAAACTTTTGATTGAGTATGATAGCGAAATACCTTTTATGGTTGTAGGAGATACATTACGGCTAAATCAAATTATTTTAAACTTAATGAGTAATGCTATAAAATTTACACATGAAGGAAAAATAATTTTTAAGGTAAAAAAAATAAAAGAAGATGATGAAAACATAATTATTAAATTTACTATAACTGATACTGGTATTGGTATAGCTGAAAATAAAATAGATTTAATTTTTAATTTATTTGAACAGGCAGAAATAAATACATCAAATTCGTATGGTGGTACTGGGCTTGGGCTAGCCATTGTAAAAAAATTGGTAGAAAGCCAAGGTGGAAAAATTAATGCAGTTAGTAATTTAGGTAAAGGTTCTACTTTTACTTTTGTATTGCCTTTTGAAAAAACAAAGATTAAAACCAATGAAGAAATAGAGAAAATAAAAATTGATAATACTTTAAAAAATATTAAAGTGTTAGTAGCAGAAGATGTGGTATTAAACCAAATGCTAATAAAAATAATTTTAGGAGATTTTGGTTTTGAATTTGAAGTAGTAGAAAATGGGAAAGTTTTGATAGAAAAATTGCAAACCAATACCTACGATTTAATTTTGATGGATTTGCAAATGCCCGAAATGAATGGATTTGAGGCTACAGATTATATTCGCAATACAATGAAATTAAACATACCAATTATAGCCTTAACAGCAGATGTAACAACGGCGGATGTGGTAAAATGCAAAAAATTTGGAATGAACGATTATTTGTCAAAACCAATAGACGAAAAGCAATTGTATAATAAAATAGAACAGTTGATTAAAAAGTAGGAATGGATTGTAATAATATTTTTTTAGCCTTATAAAAGTTTTCTACGTTATTATAAATGCCTTGTAATGCATTTGAGCTTTTGTAATTATATTTTTTAAAAATTGTTATAACATAATTTGCTAAATAGTGTCTGCAAGAAAACACATCATTTTTAAAATTTCTTCAAAAAAAAGTATATTTCATAGCCACTTATCTTTCAAAAAAGGTAGGATAAAGAGATGTAAAATATTGCAGCCTTAAAATTCTCCTATACTCCAATGGCTTCTTATGCTTTTGTTTAACCGTTTTGCATCATCACTTCACGAAGAAATATAGAACTTCAACTCTGTTGATTTAACCCCTGTTTTTTTTATCGTTCGGCTAGATCCTATGCGCACTAAGGTGCATAAATTTTTCCAGTTTTCTTTGCCATCAAAAACAAGATCGTTTACTAATATCACCTCACATTTTCTATGCGCTATTCTACCATGCCCAAGGTTGGATTGTTCGTCTATTTTTCGCTTTATTTTTTTAAAAATATCTTCCAGTTGGTCTTTTAAATATTGATGATTGCCTTTTACTTGTAAAATATAATCGCCTTTTTTTCAATAATTTTTTCAGCTATTGCTGTCTGACATCCTATTGAATCTATACTTGCAGTAAATCCTTCAAGGGTAAAAAAGCTCCAATAATTTTGGAATAGCTAGTTATCTCATTACTCTTTTCATCTGCTGCTAATTGCCCCAAGCAAAGCTTATTTTTAGCACAAAATGCAGTTACTATATGTACTGGAAATTTGTCGCCATTTGAAGCAGCTCCACTTATCGTTTTGCCATCTATTGCAACCACATCGCTACTTGTTTTAGTTGCTATTCCGTTTATTAAATTTATGAAAAATTTACCAAACTTTTTGGCATCTAGCACACAAAATAAATCATTAATGGCATCATGCGAAGGCATACATTTATAGGTATAAAATTTTCGAAACCAATCCTTTTTTAAACGCCCATATTCGGCAATTGTTTCCCAAGTATTGCAGCCACTTATTACGGCTGATATGGTTAAATATAGTAGCGCTTCTAGGCTATAAATAATATTCCTTTTGCTGGTTGGTTGTGTGTCTTGCAAGGTGGAAAAACTTTCGTTGAAGATTTTGTTAGAGGCCTGGGCGGCAATGATGGTCATTTTTTTTATGGCAGACCTTCTACCATTATAATTCAATTGTAAGACAGTATTGATTTATAGACAAATTTTAAAAACGATTTTCGTAACAGTTTCACTTTTATCATCCTACTCCACAATAAAAGCTGAATAAAGATTTTCTGCCGAAGTGCTCCGGACTTAAATGTACGGGACATGCTGTCTGATGGGAAGTAGTAGCCCACAGGAGGGAGGAACGACCGACGAGGACTACTACGGACAGCCACAACAAATGTTCATCAAAGATTTGAAGCCCACAGCCCCAAAAGAAAAATATTTCTTCACAATTTTGCAAAGTAATTCTTTTTATGGTTGGTTGGTAAACCATTACTTTTCGGAAGAAAAAACATGTCGCTCCTACGGAGTTCTTATTATGTTTTATTGTTTATTTCTACTGATATGTCGCCTTTAACGAGGCTAAAACTTTTTGAATAATAGCTCCTCCATAGGAGCGAAATATTAGTAAAAAGATTTTAATAATAAGGTGTTAGGCTCCATAGGGGTGGCATGTAAAATAAATTTGCATAATGCTGCGAACAGATATGGCTAGGACAGTAACTGATAATGCAATTCATAAATTTAGTGACTAATATTTATTGTTTAGTGAGCATGCTTATCAATAATTTTCATCAGCTCACTTACGGGAACAACACCCGATTGTCGCCATTTAATTTCTCCATTTTTAAACAACAAAAGCGTAGGCATACTTTTTATTTGATATGCTAATGCTGCATTTGGGCTTTTATCTACATCAATTTTAAGGATGGTAATTCCATCTCCTAATTTGTTTTTTAGTTCAGCAAAAATGGGTTTCATCATTTTGCAAGGGCCACACCACTCTGCAAAAAAATCTACCAATGTAGGTATATCGCTATTTATTATTTCAGAAAATTTATTTGCCATTGTTTTAAATTTTTAATTTATCCTTTTTTATTTCGCCCACTAAAAAACCATACGGTTTTAATGGTTCAATATGGTCGCAAAAATTTTTAAATATTGCAGTAAGTGGAATAGCCAATATAATACCAGGTATGTCCCAAAGCAATTGTCCTAATACTAATGCAATAATAGTAAACAATGGATTTATTTTTACTTGTGGTCCTAAAATTAATGGTTCTAAAATTCAGCCTTGTAAAAATTGTACTACAGCATAAGTTACAATAATACCTATAAGCAAGTAAGCACTTGCACCATTCAAAGCCGCTACCATTGCAGTAAGTGTAGTGCCTGTTATGTTCCCTACAAAAGGAACAATTTCTATTAAGCCACAAAGTATAGCAAAAAATACAAAGTTTTTTATACCTAAAGTACCAAACCCAATGGCATACATTATCCACAAACAAAAAATCATTTTAGAAAGCCCTATTAAATATTGTTGCGATACGTGGGCGGCTTTGTTAAGTGTTTCTGCCATTTCAATTTGCTGAGAAGGAGCAGAAATTTTAATAAAAAATTGTTTTATATGATTGCGGTAATACAGCAAGAAAACAACATAAGCTAATATTAGAATACAATTGCTTAAAACATAAGTAAGCGAGCCTACCATCATTTGCATGATATTTGAAAAGGAAGGTTGCTCTTCAATTAATATTTGGCTTTGCTTTGTTGTCGTAATACCAAATTGGTTGTAAATGTAATCCTGTATAAGGTTTACAGTTTCCATAGTTTTTTGTTTTATAAGATTGCTGTCATTGCTTAGTTGCCCAATTTGCCAACTAAGCAGTGCTACAAAACCTGCTATAATACTTAATAAGATTAATAAACAGAAAAATACAGCCAACCATTTTGGCATTTTATGCTTCTCCATAAAGTTGCAAAAAGGTAAAAAAAGAGTGGCTAAAATCCCCCCAATACATAAAGGCATTAAAAAAACTTTGGCATAATATAAACCTGTAAATACTAAAAAAAGTAAAAGCAATTTTTTTATTACCGATGTATTGGTCGTTGTCATTTTTTAATAATTATTTTACAACCCTTAGTGCATTTTTTTTCGTTTCATAATTTTTACCCCCTCATACCACATCACACTTACAAATCCTATTGCAATACTAATTTCAATTTGCTCAATATTTAATTGCTCAAATCCAAAAAATGCAGCGAACGGTTTTACATACAATAAAAAAGTAGTAATACTAATGGTGATACCGATTATTATCAACACCAAATTATTTTTATATTTCATTGTTGTAAAAATGGAATAATAAAATGAACGGTTTACTAGTGTTAAAAATATATTGGCTGCTATTAAAACAGAAAAAACCATTGTACGAGTAAGTGCTTCATTATAGCCTTGCTGCACTGCATATTGATAGGCTGATAATGTACCAGCGGTTATCATTAAACCCTGCACAATACTTGTTGATAATTCTTTCCAGTTAAAAAAAGTATTAGAAAATGCACGTGCCTTTTGTTGCATAGCATTTGCTTCTAGTGGCTCATTTTCGTAAATGATGGAACAGGTTGGTCCCATAATTAATTCTAAAAAAATAATATGTGCAGGTGTAAAAATATTAGGATAAATCCAACCGAGTGCTAGCGGAATAAAAACCGTCAATATAATAGGAATATGAATGGAGATAATATATTGAATAGCTTTTTTAAGATTTGCATAAATTTTTCTTCCCATTGCCACCGCATCTACCATCTTTGATAAGTCATCGTCTGCCAAAATAAGCGATGCAGCTTGCTTTGCAATCTCTGTGCCTTTTTTGCCCATGGCAATACCAATGTGTGCTGCTTTAAGTGCGGGCCCATCATTTACGCCATCTCCTGTCATGGCTACAATTTCGTTGTTGGCTTTTAGTGTATTTATGATTTTTAGTTTTGCATCGGGAAACATTCTTGTAAAAATATTTGTATTGGCTACTGTTACTTTTATATCGGCATCACTTAGTTTCATTAATTCATCGCCATTCATACTTTTTTCATATCCTTTAAATGCAATTTGTTTTGCAATGGCACTTGTAGTGGCTGCGTTATCTCCCGTAATTATTTTTACAGTAATACCAGCTGCATAAAAATCCTCTAATACTTTTTTAATATTTTTCTTAGGTGGGTCGTAAAAACCAATAATTCCCTTAAAAATAAATTTATACTCTTGCTGTGTTGCAAGAAAATTATTGCTTTCAAAAGTAGCCTCACCAATTGCCAAAACTCGGTAGCCCTCGGTTGTTATGGTTTTTATAGCAGCTTCAATCTCTTTTTTTTGTTTTTCATTAATAGAAGAAATACTTATTAACGCCTCGGGTGCACCCTTAGCAGCTATAATTCTTTTGCCTGCATTGTTTTCAAAAATATGTGTCATCATAGGCGGCTTACCGCTTAATGGATATTCGTGTATCATTTTGTATTCAGCCCGTTCATCAATCTTTATTGCATCTTTATATGCTTTGTGCAAAGCAACTTCCATAGGGTCAAATGCAATAGGTTCACTTGCCCACATAGCTAGTGTTATCAATTCTTTTTCATCAACTGAATTTATATTTTCTGTTGTCGAAATTTTATTAGTGACCAGTACAAATAGCTTTGCTAAACTCATTTTGTTTTCTGTAATAGTGCCTGTTTTATCTGTACAAATTACAGTAGCACTCCCTAGGGTTTCTACCGTTTTCATTTGCTTTACTATTATGCCTAGTTTCATTAACCGCCATGCCCCTAATGCCATAAAAGTGGTAAACGCCACAAGTATTTCTTCTGGTAAAATACTCATGGCAAGCGTTAGTGCTTTTAATAAACTATCTAATAATTGGTTAGATTGTAAATAGTTGATAGCCCATACAATTAAAAAAATTATAGCACCAACTAATACCATTTTTTTTACAAAATTATTTATCTGTAATTCCAACGGTGTTTTCTCTTCTTTTATTTCTTCTATACTTTTTCCAATTTTTCCTAATCGGGTTTCGTTACCAATAGCAGTAACATTTGCTATGGCTAAACCACCTGCCACACTTGTGCCTAAAAAAATAAAATTGTCTGTGGCATCTTTGTCTTTACTTACTGCAAAGGATTCTCCTGTAAGTATAGATTCGTTTACCGAAAAATCGTTTGAATGTACTATCTGTCCATCTGCTGCTATAGATGTACCTTCTTCCACCATTAAGCTATCGCCTATTACAAGCTCTTCACTTTTTATTTCTACCACCACTCCGTTTCGTATTACTTTGCTATGTGGTTGGGTAAAGTTTTTTAATTTTTCTAAAGCATTTCTGCTTCTACTATCTTGATACAAAGAAATTGTAGACACCAATACAATAGCTGATAACATAAAAATACCATCCCCACTATCTCCACTAACAAAATAAATAGAAGATGCTACTAACAATAAAATAAGCATTGGTTCTTTTGCTAAACTTTTCAGTGCATCGAAAAATCCATTTTCTTTTTTGTAGTGTAGTTTATTATGCCCATACTTTTCTCTAGCAATAATTACTTGTTCATTGTTTAAACCGTTAATGTTGAAATTATTTATGGACATGTTTTATCTATTGAACTAAAATATTTTTATAAATTATAACCTTGCTTTTAAATTTAGAGTATTTCAGGCTGAGCTTGTCGAAGGCGGGTTTTGAGATGGCGCACCAGCTTCGACAAGCTCAGCTTGACACTACAACTGTAGCGAACATTTGTCATTTGCAAAGAGCGTAAAAAAGTTTTTTATGTGTGTTTCACCTTGACACTCCAACAATATCTAACTTTCCTTATCTGCTAGTATATAAAAAGTTTTTTCTTAAATGTCTCATCTAATAGTACTTTTAATTTCCCTCATTTTATTTTTCTTTTCTTTTCCACCAAAAATAATCTTATACAACTGCACCAATAATAACGGTATTAAACTTGCAATGATTGATACCATCCTTATATCCATACTAAGCATATTTAAACCCAATACGCTTTTCAATTGTGGCACTACAAAAATCAATATCATTTGTGCAACACAAATCAATATAGCAAACCATACAAATTTATTTTTAGTAATTTCATTCACTAATAATTTTGATTGTGCCGATGCCATATTAAACACATGAAACAATTGTGCAAATGCCAATGTAAGAAACGCTACATTGTTGGCCGTTTTATCATCTAGCAATAGATATAATTTGCAATACTCTAATGCGGCTATAACAGCTACTGTTATCAAGAAAGAATACAAGCCAATAGCAACCCAATCTTTATTAGAAACAATCAATTTTTTTGGGTCTCTCGGCGGCCTTTCCATTACGGTTTTATCGCCCTTGCCCAAACCAAGTGCCAATGCAGGAAATACATCGGTAACCATATTTAAAAATAAAATTTGTAGTGGCAATAATGTAGCAGCAGGAGCAATAAACCCCAATGCGGTTACAACAAATATTTCACTCAAATTGCAAGACACTAAATAGACTACAAATTTTTGTATATTCTGAAAAATTTCTCTGCCATGTGCTACAGCTTCTGCTATAGAGGTGAAAGAATCATCTTTTAAAACAATGCTTGCTGTTTCTTTTGCTACTTGTGTTCCCCGCAATCCCATCGCAATTCCAATGTCTGCTTTCTTTAATGCAGGCGCATCGTTTACACCATCTCCTGTCATAGCAACAATATTCCCTCCTTTTTGAAAAGTGCTAACAATTTCTAATTTTTGTTTGGGTGTAGTTCTTGCAAATACAGCCGTTGCCAATATTTTTTTCTCCCAATCATCCGATAGTGATTCCATATTTGGCAAATCAACACCGTTAATAACTTGCTGATCTGCCTCCTCTAGCAAGCCTACTTTTTTGGCAATGTTTAATGCCGTCATTGGATGATCGCCTGTTATCATTACAATTTTTATTCCTGCTTTTCTACAACTCAGTATGGCATCCTTTATATCCAATCTTGGCGGGTCTAAAAACCCAATTATACCTGCATACACAAGGTTGTTTAAAAAATTATCTTTACTAATATCGCTTTCTTCTTTGTATGCAAATGCCAATACCCTCAAACCATCTGCCGCCATTTTTTCTGATTCAGCAATTATTTTATTTCTATCATCATTCAGTTTCTTTTCAGTTTCTCCAAAAATAATCCTATCACATTTTTCCAACAAATGCTCTACAGAGCCCTTTGCTGCCACAAAATTTCCGATTTTACTTTTGTGCAAAGTACCCATCATTTTACTTTCGGAGTTAAAAGGCATTTCCGATATTCTTTCGTACTCCGTTTTAAGTTTATCGGCAGTAGTACCTGATGCATTTGCTAAATGTATCAATGCAATTTCTATAGGGTCACCTAGTAATTTCTTTTTATCCTCCTCTTGTTTTGTTGTAGCATTATTGCACAGTGCTCCAATCAAAACTAATTTTTCAACATTTTTTTTGCTTTTTTCAATGCTACCCTCACCATATTTTAAGGCATTATTTTCTATGGTTACTTTTATATTTTCTTCGGGAAAAGAAAACGTATCTATATAAATTTTATTCTCCGTTAATGTGCCTGTTTTATCTGTTAAAATTATATTAGTGCTTCCCAAGGTTTCTACCGCAGATAATTTTTTTACAATCGCATTTCGTTTTGCCATAAGCAACATACCATACGCCAATGCCACTGTAGATACAATAGGCAACCCTTCAGGAAATGCAGCCACAGCCAATGCTATAGAAGTTTCTACAATTATTGCCCATTGTTTTCCTTGTATAATTCCTGTAATAGCAAAAATGGATGTCATAAAAAGTGTTATCCATATAAGTTTTATGCTTAATGCAGCTATCTTTTTATCAAGCGGAGTTTTTGTTTCTTTATGGCTATCTACTAAAGCAGTAATGGTGCCCAATTGTGTATTTTCGGCAATGCCCGTTATTAGTGCTTTACCATTTCCATTCATTACAGATGTACCTTTAAATACCATATTCAATTGGTCACCAAGGGCAGTTTCTTTGGGTAGCTTTTCTAGTTTTTTTTCTGTAGGTAATGATTCGCCTGTTAGCGAAGATTCATCACATTGTAATTGATTTACTTCTACTAAATGTGCATCACCAGGTATTA
>JAYUJS010000717.1:0-1679 GCA_043765095.1 Ferruginibacter sp. | reverse complement strand
AAGTTTATAATTGTACGTGGGCTTGCAGATAGATATAACCAAGCCATGCTTAATGGAATTTTACTTACAAGTACCGAGCCTGATAGAAAAACTTTTTCTTTTGATTTGATACCTGCGCAGATGATTGACAATATCATTATCAACAAAGCATTTGTACCAGAATACCCTGGTGAATGGGCTGGTGGATTGATACAAGTAAATACAAAAGATATACCTGCAAAAAACTTTTTTAATATACAACTAGGTACTGGGTTTAATACACAAACTACTGGCAAAGATTTTTATAAAGATGCACAAGGTGGTAGAACAGATTGGTTGGGTGTAGATGATGGCACAAGAGCATTGCCTGCTTCATATACCACGAAAACTAATTTTGATACTATAGGTGTAACTGGTGATATAGGTAAAAAAACACTTATTGGCAAAGACCTTAGAAACTCTTGGGCAGCAGCAAAAATAACAGCGCCTGTAAATTCATCCTTGCAAATAAATGGAGGCTTTGTAGGTAAATTATTTGGCAAAAAAATTGGAGGCAGTGTAGGAATATCATATAACAAAAATTATAAATTTCAAAAATTATTAAACCAATCGAACAATATTTTATTGGATGGTGGAAAATTTACAATGGCTAGTAGTTTTAATGACGAAAAATATGTACAAGAAACAAATGTAGGTGGGTTGGTAAATGTTTCTATGCAATTAAACTCTTTAAACAAAATATCTTTTAAAGCAATTATAAATACCAACGGTAGTAATGCTGTAATTAAAAGAAATGGTGTAGACCGTTCTAGAATTCCTGATACATTAATACAAGGAAATGATTTTACGTTTAAACAAAATACTTTTTTTACGACTCAACTAAATGGAGAACATGGTATAAGTAAAAGTGTAAAATTAAAATGGTATGGAGCCTTTAATATTTTAGATGGGTATGTACCAGACCAAAGAAGATTGGCTTATAGTAGAGAAAAGGTAACAGATGTGCCATTTGCAATTCTAGGAAATTCATTATTACAAACTAGTGGCAGCCGTGTTTTTCAAAACCTAAGTGATTATATTTATACAGGTGGTGGAGATTTGTCTTATACATTTAATGCATTTGCAAAAAAACATACTTTAAAGACAGGGTATATGTTTCAAATAAAAGATAGATTGTACGATGCACAGTTATTTGCAAATTATCTACCAAAAGAAAATGCAGCATTAAAGATTTTAACTCCCGATAAAATATTTGCACCAGAAAACTTTGGAACTGGTTATGATAATAAAATTGCTTTTGATGCAATTAAAAATCAAAATTTTAGGTATTTGGCTAACACTATTTTAAACGCAGGGTTTTTACAATTGGATAATGAGATTGGAAAAAAACTTAGAGCAGTGTGGGGATTGAGAATAGAAAATTATGACCAATTAATAGGTAGTGTAAAAAAGTACGACAAGCGTTTTTTAAATACAAACCAAACTGATTTTTTACCAGGTGTAAATTTAACCTACAAATTAAATAGTAAAACAAATATTAGGCTTTCAGGCTCACAAACAGTAATACGACCAGAGCTTAGAGAGCTTGCTGCACTTAGTTTGTATGATTTTGAATTGAATGCTTCTGTTATAGGAAAGCCAACATTAAAACGTACTAAAATCATAAATACAGATGTTAGATATGAGCTTTATCCAAGAGC
>JAYUJS010000716.1:0-1681 GCA_043765095.1 Ferruginibacter sp. | reverse complement strand
TTATGTGTAAAAGAATAATTGTAATTATTTAATTGTAAAATTTCTCCTACTTTATTAAATGTCTTCAAATCCACACTATTTTCTATCTCATATTTTTTTAAATTTATTTCTTCAGATACGTTCCAACTTAGTATTACACTTTTTTCTTTTGGTAATGCTGAAAAACTTATAAGTTTAATTGGCAATATTAGCGCACAAGTATTTGATGAGTCTATATTTGTGCTGCTAGTTTCAAAATCATCAATATCAAAATTAAAAATACTCAAACCAAATGCATCTGATTTTGCTACAATAGAAATTGGCCCTCCAGCACCCACTACAGTTGTTGTATAATGATACACATTCCCAATAGCCGATGTTTTAATAATATAAGTTTGGATGTCGCTACCTGCAATTGCATAATAATTAAGACCTGTTTCTTGCATACCTGTATAACTATTTACTGCTTTATTTAATCTAATATTAAAACTAATTGTTTGTCCAGCTAAAGCAATATATGGTGTATTTATAATTTTATAATTACTATTGTAGTAAACATTACTAACTATATGCAAACTTTTTGTACCTGTAATTGGAGTAGTGTCATTTAATGAAAGTTCTAAGTCTTGGCTTAAATAAGGGTCTCCTGGGCTTCTTGTAATTATATGATTGCTGTTACCAATACCTATTATTGGTGGCGGTTCTACATAATATAATGTTGTCCAACATGAGAGCGGTGGAGTAGTTAAACTTGGCTTATTAAAATTTTCTAAGGTTTGTGCAAAACTTTTTGTGTTTAAAATTAAACATAATATAAATAATATGAGATTATAACTTTTTTTCATAGAAAGGGGGATTTTGTTTGTAAAAAAATATAACGGCTTTTTAAAATTATTATTGTTGTTTCAAAAATATAAATTGATTACGCATGTAAACTTTAAAAGGTTACATCTTAGAAAAAATATTTAAAAATTATTAAAAAAGCATTTCTAATTTGAAAATTATAAAATTCAGAACTCTTTACCCAATCACAATAAACTTATAATTTTTCGCAGACCATAAATGATTTTTTATTTTGCGTTATACAATTACGCTTACCGATTTTTCCATCAGGCGCAATCTTTATATCAGTCTGTTTAGGAGTTTACTTACAATACAAAGAGGTTTAATATATCGAAAATGGATTGTCCTAATATTATCATAGTGCTAGGGATTTAGCATATACCAAATCATGAAAATAAAACATTCACCCTAGCCTTGCACTCTATATCAACTTCCAGATATAAAAACGCTTCAGAAAAATTAGCCTTATTCCTAAACCAAAAAGAAACTATTTTTCCAGCTACTTGATGGAAGCTAATATTCAAAATATCAAACACAAACAAAAATGAAAGGTTGGAATTCTGAATATTTCTAAATAACCACAAAAAAAATTCTTTAAACCAAAAAAGCCTCCCAAAATTGAGAGGCTTTGTAACTATTCTACATTCGAATTATCTAATAATAGTAACATCCGTTTTCTTGTACTGCTTTCTACCATCAAATAACGTAAACTCTATTACAGCATAGTATGTACCATCTGGCAAAGGTTTGCCATTGTAACTTCCATCCCAAGAATTGGTATAATTAGTGGAGCCATATACTTTACTACCATATCTGTTATATACATTTACAGTAACACCGCTTCCTGCTATTAAACAAA
>JAYUJS010000715.1:0-1688 GCA_043765095.1 Ferruginibacter sp. | reverse complement strand
TTTTATTAATGAATGTAATTCCATTTAAGAAAATAATGCTGTTGCGGCTCTTGTTTCCTTAAAACTTAAGTAGCTGATTTTGGGATATGAAACATTTTTTAACATAGAAAGTTAGAGAATTAAACAAAATTATCTATGCTCTTTACTATACAAACAATATTAAAATATTTTATTTAACTTTAAAAGAGGCAACAATATTTCAATTTTTGAAATTAATTTTTTAATATTTTTTTTGTGACTTCATTTTTTCCATTTACAAATACAGAAACAAAATAAATACCACTAGCAAATTTACCCATTGGAATATAATAATTTTTAGGTGCTACACTTTGTTGATTTGTTATCTCAACTAATTTTCGACCAATTATATTTTGTATTATAATTTCTACTTTGGTTGCAATGTTTTTAAAAACATAAACGGTAAGATTATCTATAACTGGATTTGGGTTGATGTTTATTGCTGGCACAGGGCAAAGTAAAGCATCATTTTTAATTTTTACCAAAACGGTATCTGCACATCCATAAAAGTTTGATGCAATAAGTTGGTAATCTCCTTCGGCAAAAGCAGCATTAGTTGCAGTAAAATTAATTGTATTTAATTTCCAAATGGTACCAAGGTTTGTAGTTGTAAATAAGTTGTTTAAATTAATGCTGGAATCTGTACACTTAGGTATACTTTTATCTTCACCAAGGTTTAAATTAGGGTTGGCAGTAATTACTATCAAAGCAGTATCTGCGCAACCTATGGTATTATTTCCTATTATTTGATAAGAACCAATACCAGCTACAATTGTAGGATTTGTTACAAGGTTTCCATTGTTTGTCCAGCTAAAAGTGAGATTTGTGGTATTGTACAATAAATTTAAGTTTAATAAATCATTGTTACATTTGGCCACAACTTTATCTGCTCCAAAATTTGGTTTTACTACGTTCACAATTATTGAATCTAAATAAAAACTAGTATCAATAGCTATATCAATTCTTGTTCTGTATATAGCTGCACCCTCGCTGGTTGTAGATATATTATCAGCAAATAAAATGTTTTTATTTGTGAAAGAGCCTGTACCCAATATTGTTTTTATTATTGAATAATTTGTAGCTCCATGTTGTTTTTTCTCTATAATAATAGTCATGGTGCTATCATATTTTGCATTTAACGAAAAAGTAGCTATACAATTTGCCAATAATACGTTTTGTGTGTAAGATTTTTTTAGTAAAATAGCAAATGCTTTTTTCATATTTGGTATACCATATCCAACTCTATCATTTGGATTAGTAAACTTGTTGGCAGATTTTTGCATAGCATCTAAAACTGTCATATTATTAAACTCTGGAAAGGCTTGCCACAAGCAAGTTGTAAGCCCTGCAATAGCGGGAGTAGCAAACGATGTACCATTGCCATAAGAAGGCTGCCCATTGCCAGCGTTGGCTACTACGGTTCTTAAGCCAGTAGCGGCAATGTTAGGCTTTATGCGCCCATTACTACTTGGCCCATAGCTACTAAAGTTAGCCACATTGCCTAGTGTATCTGTGGCTCCCACTGTCATTACACTATCCGCATCTGCGGGGGTGGCTATATAATGCCAACTACCAGTACCATCATTGCCAGCAGCTACAGCAAGTAACATCCCTTTTTTTGCAGCAATGTCTGATGTTATTGCACTCATAGTAGTGTTACCATCCATATT
>JAYUJS010000714.1:0-1695 GCA_043765095.1 Ferruginibacter sp. | reverse complement strand
CTTCTTCTACATTACGTAAAAATTTAAGGGGAGACATTGTTTCTATATCTATAAAACTTTCATATCTATCTCTTACTTTAAAAAATTTATCAAAAAATGGATACGTTTTTCCATCACCTACACAATGATAAACAGGCTTGCCATTAAACCTTGTAAGCTCTGTAGTAAAACTTGCCTCACCTGCCCCAATGTAAGCACCCATGGCATTATAAAAAATTTTCATTACTACTCGTTCTCCTTCTAAAAAGGTAGTGTTTTTTATGCCACAAAACTCAGATTTTTGAGCGAAAGAATATGTTACAGAAATTAATATTGCTGCTAAAAAACAAAACTGTTTTATAAAATTTTTCATTTTTCTTTTAAAATTTTTATTCCTAAAATAAATATACTACCTACAATAGCTGGTATAACTAAATTTATAAAAAAGATACCTAAAGAAGCTGCTTGTATGCCTATTGTATTGGTAGTATACAGTTGCAATAAAGCCACACTTGCAGATGCTCTTAAGGGTAACTCTGTAAAACCAATTGTAGGTGCCAAAGCCATTAAAAAATAAAAAACTGTTATGAGCCAATAGCAAGTAAAAATATTTATTTGTACTTGCATGGCTTGTAACAATAAAATATATTGCAAAATAAATACTGTGTATCGTACAAAAGACAAAAATAAAATTCTTAACAATTGTTTACGAGAAAATGTATTAAGTAAAATTATATGCGTTACAAATTTGGTAAGTGAAGGTATTCTACTAAGTAACTTTACTAATAAACTTACACGTAAATAAACTAGTAAAAGTATAAAAGCAACAGTAATGGACAACCCCAATAAAATATTGACAGAATAAGAAGGTAAGAAACTAAAAATATGCTCATCGTGCTGCGCAAATTTTAGATACAATAGCCCACCAGTACCCATTATTATTGTTACAAATAATTGGCTCACGCTGCCTAAAATGGTAAGTGGTATAGCATCTAGCCTATGGTCTTCATTTACAAATAAAATGCGCCCACCATACTCACCAACTCTATAAGGCGTAAGCATTGTAATACTGCAACCTGCCAACACACTTTTAAAAGCAGTCAAAAAATTCATTCTTTCTAGCGGCTTTAATTGTATTTGCCATTTGCGAGCCTCTATACTCCAGTTTATTATTACAAGTAAGCAAGCAGCCCACAATAATGGGTTATAAAAACTTTGCTTAATTTGTATCCATCTGCTAGCTAAATCAGTCTGTGCCTGTATTTGTTTATACAAACTCCATGATAATAATAGGAAAATAATTGGCCCTAAAAACCAGTTGAATAATATTTTAATACTTTTGCGCAGTTAAATAATTTTGGTAAAAATAGTAACCGTATTGCAAAACACAACAAAAATAATTTTAGGCATTGACCCAGGCACTATTGCCATGGGTATAGGCGTAATACAAGTAAAAGGAAAAACGATAAAATTAATAGAAATGGATGTGCTAAAAATGAATATAAAGTTGGATGCATACCAAAGATTGCAAGCTATACACGAAAAAGTAGTAACCATTATAAAAACATACAAGGCTACCGACTTTGCTATAGAAGCACCATTTTTTGGAAAAAATGTGCAGAGTATGCTAAAGCTGGGCAGGGCACAAGGCGTAGCCATAGCAGCCGCCATGCAAGCAGGGCTAGCCGTTACAGAATACTCACCCAAAAAAGTAAA
>JAYUJS010000713.1:0-1695 GCA_043765095.1 Ferruginibacter sp. | reverse complement strand
CCTCATGTGTATGTGTAGGGTTTTCGTACAGCCAATGTTGAAATTTATCTATTATGGCTATCCAAGGAAAAATGGTAATCGTTCTTTCTAGTTGGTGTTCTTTTGCTCTTGCAAGGTCTGTAGTATTATCAAAGAAAGTTTCCCAATGCGTCATGCTAAAAAGTTCCATTGCCATGCTAGCTACTTCAGCTATTTCCATTGGGTATTCTTTAAAGCCATTAAGTGGTAATGTGTGTGCTAAAAAAGAATGTATGGCGTGCCCACCTTCATGTACCATAGTTGTTACATCGCTCATTTGCCCAGCGGCATTCATAAAAATAAATGGTGCGCCACTTTCTGCAAGTGGGCAGTTATATCCTCCTGGTGATTTGCCCTTTCTGCTTTCTAAATCTAGGTGTTGCATATCTTTCATGCGCTGCAAACATGCACCAAAAAAAGGACGCAATTTTGTAAAACATGCTATTGATTTCTCTAATAGTTCTTCCCCTGTTTTAAATGGACGTAGTGGTTTTGTGCCAGCTGGCTCTGCCTCCAAGTCCCATGGGCGAAGGTTTTGCAGCCCAAGCTTTGCTTTTTTATTTTTATAAATTTCATTTACAAGTGGCATTACGTGTAGCTTTACTGCATCATGAAATTTGTAACAATCTTCTTTAGTATAATCAAACCTGCCTAGTTCTTTAAAACGATAATCTCTATAGTTTTCGAACCCTGCATTGATAGCTATATTATTTCGCAAACCAATAAGTGTATCGTATAAATTATTTAATTTTTCTTTATCCTCAAGTCTACGTGTTTGTATTTTTCTGTAAACCTCTTCTCGCAAGTTTCTATCCTCGCTTTCTAAAAACTTTGCAGCTTGCTGTAATGTAAATTCTTCACCATTCACCGTTACCATCATAGCACTTGTTATTTGCCCAAATTGCTGCTCTAGTACCGATACCTCTGCTTGCAGCGAAATATTTTCTTCTCTGTATAATGCTATGCTATTATTTGTGCTACGCAAATATGTGTGGTACTGCGCTTGGTTAAGCGCTGGTAAAAAAGTAGAGGTCATCAATTTTTTATTCAATGCATCGCTGTATGGTTTTATGTGCGGTTCTATTTCTGTACAAAAGAAATTAAATGCTTCTTCTAATGCGGTATTTTCATTATCGCAAGTCATTTTTATTTGTCGCCAGCAAGCATCTTCGTTTACTGCTGCTTCTAGTTCGCTCATATTAAGTAGCCATTCTTCTAAATTTTCTTTACTTGCAATTTCTTGCGCAAGCAATGTTTTAAAATATGGCTCTAGTGCTGCCCAGTTGGTAACAGTAAAATTTTGTGGAAGAAAATGGCGTTGTATTTTTTTTATATCTGCTGTGTACATAAGAAGTATTGAGTATTTAGATTGGGTTTGTGGGCTTTAATTTTTTTTAATATCTCAGATTCAATATCGTTAAGTTAACGCTGTGGATTTTTGACCCACAGCGGCGACTAGCCGTGACGGGTATTCCTCCCGCCATATCTTAATTGCTAAACTTGACGACATTGATTTCAGCTTTTTTATTTTGATGCTGCAAATATAATTTTTATAAACTTGAAAATAAAATTGAGTATTTATATTAAACCGAATAATTAAGATTACATAAGTTAACCATAAATTCATTTGGTTTCCCATAATGAGAGAACATCTTCCAGAAAGCAGTCACTCTATTT
>JAYUJS010000712.1:0-1696 GCA_043765095.1 Ferruginibacter sp. | reverse complement strand
CACCGTGACCCAACGTCATATATAAGATAGCGAATAAACCGCTTAATCCCAATACTGCCAAACCAGCAACACCAAGACCCATTACTGAACCACCTTTGAAAGAAACTTCCAATGCCTTAGAAAGACTTGTACGAGCAGCTTCGGTAGTACGAACGTTTGCTTTTGTTGCGATACGCATACCAATATTACCGGCCAAGGCTGAAAATACTGCACCAATAATAAATGCTGCAACAATAGAAATATGAGATTTTCCACCTGTTGCGTAAGAAAGACCTGCCAAAGCAGCACTTGCAATCACTACGAAAATAGCCAAAACACGGTATTCCGCTTTCAAAAATGCCAATGCACCTTCTGCGATATACTTTGCGATAGTGGTCATTTTTTCGTTACCAGCATCTTGCTTCGTAACCCATGCCGATAAATACGTCATGTATAATAGGGATAAAACCCCGAATAAAGGTAATAAGTAAACTAAATTTGCCATGTTTAAACGACTTGGATTTTTACAATCTGTTTTATGAATGAAATAAAATACACTTTTTCGTCACACATTTTTTTAACGTAGGCGCAAAAGTCTGCAAAAGTAGTCTATTTTAGCATTTTGACAAAGTTTCAAGGAAAAATATTTATTTTTTCTTTACGTTAGGTATTTTATAAGATAAAAAATACCGCTATATTTTTTACAATATAGCGGCTTCTTCACTTTTTTATTCTATTTTATCTACTACCCAATAGCCTGAGCCATGGTTCGGTATTATCATTGCTACTATGCCTTTGTCATCTATCAGAGTTGGTTCTAGTGTTTTTACACCACTGTCTATCACTTGTGTATTTTTGCCATTAATAACCATATTTTTATAGGGTATTTTACTTACAGATGGATCGTTTATGTAAATATCTAAAATGTTAACTCCAATATGATCGCCTTGTAACCAGCCTCTGCTTACTTCGTCTTGTTTTTTAGAAACTCTTTTCAAAACGTAATCAAAATCACTTTTTGGATATAGATAAAATACGTAAAAACTAGAATCTTTACGAAATAATTCAAGTGCTATAAAATTAATATGTCTTACTTCTGCTGTACATATAGAACCATTATCTCTTAAAGTACTTGCAACTGTATCATTAGCTATAAACGTTGAATATTTAATTCTAAGATTTAAAGTATCACCATTATCATTTTTTAAAATTATTTGCTTTTTACCTTTGTAAATATTAGCCATTTTTACTATTGTATCATACAAAGTTGTTACCCCATAATCCTTAGCTGAATCTAAGCAATTATCTCCATGATTGCAACTCATAAAAGCCAAAGAAAAAAGAAATATTATAAAATATATTACGTTTTTCATAGTTATTCGGTTGTATAAACAAACTTTTTAGACCATACGAGTCCGTCGTTTGTTACGATTTGAAAAATATACATTCCTGAGAGTAAAGCTAGCTCCGAAATATATGTGTTTATTGATTTCATTTTTAAATAACGTTTTTTCAAGTGATTTCACTGCAAAAATACCGCTACATTTTTACAATATAGCGGCATACTTCACATTTTTTATTCTATTTTATCTACTACCCAGTAGCCTGAGCCGTGGTTGGGTATTATCATTGCTACTATGCCTTTGTCTTCGTGTATGAATAACTGCTCGGGAGTTTTTCCTTTTGTATCTATTACTTCTACATTTTTGCCGTGTAT
>JAYUJS010000711.1:0-1696 GCA_043765095.1 Ferruginibacter sp. | reverse complement strand
TTCTGCTATCTTCCAATTCCATGCCACTCATAAATAGTTCTAATCTTCTTTGCTTATAAATATCTGTTAGTAAACTTGGAGCATCTAATGTACCAGTATACGCAGGTTGGTTTGCACCAATACCATAAGCATCTGTGGTTTTAGTTCTTACAGCATCTAAAGCTGTTTTAGCAGCAAGAAAAACACCTTGCCTTGCTTGGTTTTCTGCAATAATTAATTGCATTTCGCCGGGCAAATATAGAGGAATAGAAGTAGTTGTAGTTGTAAGAAATCCTTTTACAAATAATGAACCTCCCGAATTGCTTATGTAATAACCAGATCTTGGATCTACACTATAGAATGGAGTAACTGCTAATCCATTTTTTAAGCCTAAAGAAGAATCTATATGTAAGAAAACCGTTGTAGCTAAAAATGCAACTTCGTTTCTTGTAGTTCCAGTAAATCTAAATTCAGATTTTATTGTAGCACTTGCTGCTGTAGCATACGTAATAGCTTTTGTACCAGAAGAAGCTAAATAAGTACCAGAAGCCATACTATGCATATTGTAAAATCGAGCAAGCAATGCTTTCACAGTATTTTTAATATCTAAACCAGCAGGCATTTTACCTAAAAATTTTGTACTTGGAGCATTTATGGCTAATTCAGCATCTGCAGCTTCCAATATACTTACTACTTTTGCTAGTGCGGTAGCTCTGTCAGAAAAAGTTGCGTTTAACTCCGTTTTTAATGGCACTTTTTCGTAAAATTGGCATAATGTACCTACACTTAATGCATAGAATATACTTGCGTAAGCAAGTAAGCCAGATTTGTCTCCAGGCACCAATGCTACGTTTACATTATCCAAAATAGTTTCAGATTCTGTTTTAAGCAAATTACACTCTCTCCAAAGACTAGTTACCATTGAGTTCCCTTTTGGCAATCCTGCAAGGCCTGTTTCTAATTCAGCTTCTGAAATATTCCCAGCATTGGGTGTTTTAAATGCAAGCACAGCATAACCTCCTCCCACCATAGAATTGTACAAAGGGCTTTGTCTGCCAAGTGAGTATCGGCTATGCATACCAGCAGCCAAATTCATTAATCCATTTACATCTTTTGCTACTGTTTCTACAGATGGCTTTGTAGGATCTATAAATTCTTTTGTACAAGAAATAGATAACATACTAGCTGCACTTACTGCAAAAAGTAATTTTACATATTTTATTTTTTTCATGATTTTATTTTTTGTTAAGAACAATTTCTCCTGATAAAAACACTTTTGAAATTAATTCTAGGTTGTTTTTAAATTTTAAAACGAAGCCCTAAATGTGAACTGAACTGTTTTAGGATTTGGAATGTTTCCAAAATCTATTCCCCTTAAGACCGAAGCATTACCACCTGCATTTGTTTCAGGATCATAACCTTTGTAGGTATCAAAACTAATTAGGTTTCTACCAGTTAGTGTAACACTAGAATTTTTTACAAAATTAGCAAACGATGGCAAATTGTAGCTTAAAGAAAGTTCTCTTAACTTAATGTAAGAACCGCTTTCTACTCTCCACTCTTCTGCATTGTATATTGCAAATGTGTATCCTCTTGGTACTTCACCTTTCAATTCCTTTTCAGCTAATTCACCAATACCTACACCTTGTCTTGTTCTTCTATCTGCGTTAAATACATCTTGACCTATAGCGCCATCAAATAAGAAATTAAAAGTAAG
>JAYUJS010000710.1:0-1701 GCA_043765095.1 Ferruginibacter sp. | reverse complement strand
ACTTTGGCTTTAAAACATTCAAATCTATGAGAAGGTACAAGAGCCAAAGAAATTTATTAACCATCTCTTTACAATCAAAATTTAGACACAAAAACGATTTACTAAAAAGTGCTATTGTTATTAGAAATATGATAAACTCAAAAAAATATAATTAATGCCAAAACATTTAACCGCCACAGAAGCAGCTCACCCATTGCGAAAAGTGTGGGCAAAAAAAAACCAAGAGCTTAAACTCTTTAAAAAAGAAATACAAGCAGCTACAGGTTGGAGCGAAAGAGTTTTTTATTATAAACTCACAAAATCACAAAAAGATAAATTGATACTTACCGAAGTAGAAATACATTTTATCTCAAATAATAAATGTACCAAAAGAAGAAATTTTAACCTACCAACAAAGCCAATAATTTTTATACCATGCCAAAAAAGAAAACTTTATCCGAATTGCTAGAGCACCAACGTTGGTTAATAAAAGCCACAGAAAATAAGTATAAAAATATACCACCCGAACAAACTACACTAAAAAAAAACATGAAGCATCATTTAGAATGTAGCGAAAATTTATTGCAAATAATAACTGATGCCATTTACCAACGTAATAATAACGAAGATATTTTTTTAGTAAACCAACTTGCAAAACTTAGTTAATTAATTTATGAACATACAAATATATAACGGTGTAAAAGATAATGTAGGTAACACTATTACACTAGATGCAGCCATACAAACAATAACAGGCGAAAGCCTTAAACCCTTTACACTACACAAGCTATATAGAGACTATTTAAACACTACCGACGAAGCCGAAAAGAAAACCTTAAAGGGCTTGTACGATAAAGGAAAAACACAATTGCCAGCCGTAACATGGAGTGGTTCTTTTACTAAACGAAACGCAAAAAGTTTAATAGAATACAGTAACATTATTTGCTTAGATATTGATGGATTGGTAAACGAAAAAGAGAAAAAAGAATTAGTTGAAAACCTTGTAAAAGATAAATACAGCTACGTTGTTTTTACAAGCCCGAGCGGGTGCGGTATAAAAATATTGGTAAAAGTAAGCAGCACAGCAGACCAACACAAAGATATTTTTAACGAATTATCAGCTTACTACAAAAAAAATTATAGTGTAGAAATAGACGCAAGTGGCAAAGATATTTGCAGGCTTTGTTTTCTTTGCTACGATGAAAATTTGGTAGAAAATAAAAAAGCTATGCCTTTTTACTTAGCACAACAAACTACCGTACCACAGCCCGAAAAGATACGAGCTGCTAAACTTACCAAGGCACAAACCACCGAGTTAAACGATACTGGAGAGGATTTATACGGCGTTATAGCGTTCACAGATAATATAACCACCTACACCGAAAAAAACCACAATAACTACATTCATTTATTTGCTTGCAATGCAAACCGCAAAGGTTTTTCACTTACAGAAACTTTGTCGTTTAGCGTACTACATTTTAATAACAAAGCACAGGCAGAAGTAGAAACGACTGTAAATTCTGCTTATGCTGCAAATTCTTTTGAACATGGTAAATATAAAAAACAAAATAAAAATATTGCTGCTAAAACGCCAACTAAAAAAGCTGAAACAAAACCAAACCCTACACATACTTACACTACAAAAAAAGATAAAGGATTTACAGAATTTTGGCAAGAAAGGCTAATAACCAAAGGCAGGGGGGCAGATAAATATACATACAT
>JAYUJS010000709.1:0-13535 GCA_043765095.1 Ferruginibacter sp. | reverse complement strand
TAAGCTCTTGCTTATCAGCTTTTTTATTGGTTTTTATACTTAGTTCGTCTGCTACATCATGCAGCTCGGGAACGAGCAGGTCGTTCAATTGTGATATGTCGTACATAAGAGTTTTTCAGAAATACATTTTTAAGAATGTAGCATTTTTCTGTTGTAAATAGAGGTTGAAATTTAGTTCTTAATGATTGGAAGACGTTCCTGCGAAGGCTTGTGAACGAGTAAATAATTACAATTTCCATTGTAAAAGTAGGGATATTTATTAAAACAGCGAAAAAAAATGTTTAATCGTTCATTTGCTTAATTATTTAATTATTTTTAGTTTGTAATTATTCAATTTTTAAATTAAAAAAACGAAGTGTATTTTATTTCTTATTAAGTAATTTATTTAGTTGTTTACCAAGTTTAATTACGCTGATTAAGCTTTAGTGGCGTCGCACATTGCATCTTTTATACTACTATTTAGCTTTTATTATAATGCAGCTTATTTCATCAATAGTTTATGAAATTTTACCAGTTCTTCTTTTTCCGCATTTATTAGTTTACCATCTTTTTCAAATTTATTTTTAAAAAGCAATACCCTTTTGTGTTGAGGATATTTTTCTAAAATATCAGTAATCATTTTCTCTGCATCTGTATCTTTTTCTTCTACTAGATTTACAATTGTAACGGTAGAACGTTGTGTAACATGTTTCTTTTTTATAATGGCTTCTAATGTGGCTAGCTTACCAGCGTGTATGCCATGTATACGTTGTGCTTTGCCTTGCAATCCTTCAAGCTGTTTTTTGCTAAGCCCACCACGCTCCATGTATTGTATCTGTATGCTTTTGCAAAAGTTGTCATCAGGTTTTGCTTTTAATACAGCTTGTAATACATAAGCCACTATATCCATATCGGGGTTGATGTGTTGCATAGAAACTATTTATTTTACAGTATTATAAAAGTAATGGGTTGCTTTCTGTACGATTTTACTATATTACAATATTGAGTGGCAGGTATCCAGTTACGTCTATTTTGTATTACACGTTTTACTTCATTTTCCATACCGTATTCAAAATTAGTTAATGCTTTTACTTCAGAAATTTTAGCATCTATATCAACAATAAATTGTACAACTACTAGATACCTGCATCGTTTAGCATTATTATTAACAGGTGTTTTTGCTCTTAAGTTTTTCTAAATATTTTTCCACTCTTTTAGCCCACCAGAAAATGATGCTTCCACCTCTACTATAATATAATCATCGCTTTTTAATTTGTCGGTTGTTTTCGTTTTGTTTTAAGCTTCTGCATTAAATATCGCACAAAAAGAAATTACAATTACAAAAATATTTTTTCATGCAATAAAAATATTCATTTCAATCCTAATAAAACAAAAAACTTTTTGTCTTACCTTCATACCATGCAACCACTCACCATTAGCATCATACAAACAAACCTTCATTGGGAAAATAAAGCAACAAACCTAGCCATGCTTGAAGGCAAAATAAAAAGCAGGGAAGAGCGTACAGAAATAATTGTATTGCCCGAAATGTTTACCACTGGGTTTTCTATGAACCCTACTGCCTTTGCAGAAAGCATGAGTGGAGAAACAGTGGAATGGATGAAAAGAATAGCTGCAGAAGAAAAAATTATATTGGTAGGAAGTGTAATTATTGTAGAAGAAAATAAATTTTACAACAGACTTATTTGGATGCTACCAAATGGGCAATACGGTGAATACGATAAGCGACATTTATTTGGATTTGCAAAAGAAGATGAGTATTACAAAGCAGGTAATAAAAGATTAATAGCACAAGCCAAGGGTTGGAAAATAAATTTACAAGTATGTTATGATTTGCGTTTTCCTGTGTGGGCAAGACAAACTCCTTCAAAAGAAGATGGGAAGGGGTTTGAAGCAGAATTTGATATCTTAATATATGTAGCCAACTGGCCTGAGCGCCGTAACCATGCATGGAAAACATTGCTTTGTGCAAGGGCTATAGAAAATCAATGTTATGTAATTGGAGTAAATAGAGTGGGGGATGATGGCAATAATATTTACCATAGTGGAAACTCAATGGTTGTAGACCCGCAAGGGCAGGTGCTTTACCATAAGGCTGATGAAGAAGATTTTTTCACTATAAAATTAGAGAAAGAAAAACTCAATGAAATAAGAGAAAGATTTCCTTTTTTGAAAGATGCGGATAATTTTATGATAAACCTTTAGCACAGTTTGTAGAGTGGAGATAGCAATTAGTATTTATATTGCCCAATGATAGTGTGCTAGATTGGCATAAAAATATTAAACCTATTTTACTAATAAATCAACTAGAAATTTATTTAGGTATTATTTTTCTCACAATTTTCGGGTAAATAGTTTCCATTATTTTACAATCATTCTAAAGGAATAGTATGACTAAATAAATTTTAAAATTGGTGATATACTGTTATAATTTATTTTCTTTATTGCTATATCACCCTCCCCAGTTTTTTAAAAAATTCAAACAAATAATTATTTTAAAACCTTTCTCCTTTCACCTCATTTTTACCTCACTTATATTTTTTGGATGGGTAATTACCATGGGTTTACTGCGTAAGTAATCTGGTAATTGTTTAGTTAAATAATCAATGCTTTGGCTACTTTCTAATTCTTCTGGTATTCCATAATGCTCTTTAAATCCAGTAAGTCCATCATTACTATAAATCACACTTTTAGTTACACCATTTTCACCATAAGAAATACCACCAATTGCTACTCTTACAGCAATATCACCTTTTACACCTGCATGTAAATGATTTACAGTTACATTTTTTCCAAGATCAGCGATGTTAATATAGCGCCTTGGGTCTTCAAAATTCATTACATACCTTGTTGGAACATATACTGCACCCATGCCACTTGCGGGCAGTACTACTTTATAATCTATACCTACTTTATCTGTATATGTCGGGGTATTAATAGTGTAAAGGTCTACTGTTAGGTTTACACCAAACATTAGTGCGGTATCTTTTAAATGCCTCAATGCATTTATAGCTACATTGCCTCCATGGCTATGTCCAATCAATGCAATGCGCATATCTTTTGGCAGCTTACCTTGTTTTTTTAGTTTTTGTAATGTAAACCTAATTTCTGTTGTAAGTTTGTTAGAAGCACTTTTTCTATCTTGCGCTTGGTGTAGTGGACCATTAAAATTTCCCCAGCTAAAATTTTGCTGCAAAACATCGTAATTTTCTTTTAAATAAACATTGGCAAATTTTTTTTTAAAATCTTTGTCAAAATATTCGCAAGTTACTTGGGTTACTTCTCCTTCTGTTACAATTGTAAAGGGATTATCAGTACCATGCAAAAAAATTTGTAATACTAAGGGTTTTGGCATATTTAAATAAGTATTAAAAATATTTATAAAATATTGGTGGGGGTACAAACTAAAACTACATTCTCATTTTAACTCCTTTATTTTTATTTTGCTGTTGTGTTATATTCTGTTTCTCTCTATCTTTAGTAGGTGTCGGTGATTGAGAATTAGTAACATTATTAGCATCTTTTTTATTTTTAGGAACAGGGAGGGCTTGGTAATTAAGTCTTAGGCTCACAGTTTTATTTCTCCCCCCTAATTGTTCTCTAAATAAATTTTCAGTTTGCCGATATCCAGTAATGTTATGATTAAATACTTCAGGTAAATCACCATTAGTGCTTGGACCTATACGAGAGTATCTGCCTGTTGTATTAGCTTCTTCTTCATTAGGTATACCTCCATGAACACTACAGTTATAACAACGATGTGCTGCATCATTTTTCCCTTGTTCCTCACCAGTATAACTACTATAAATACCGCCTATTGTTTCACCTATATTATACCCAAGAGCATGACCTAGCTCATGAAAAAGAATAATCGCAGCACTATCTGCAACACCGCTACCAGGTAAATTTGTTGCCCCATACGGGTTATATTGAATAACAGCATTAGTTTGAGGCAACTTTTCTCCTTGTTTAAAATTCTTACTATCCAAACCATCCTCTCTTCCAGTAGAATTTACAGGGCTATTTGTATACCTAGGGGGTATAATTGTAGTTGTTCTTCCAGAGTCACTAATTTGTTTTAGCATTTTGAGCCCTGCTGGTGTAGAGGCTATTGTTCTTAAATATTCAAAAGTTTTTTCTTTAAATTTATCATTACCTCCTACAATAAGAACTTTAGGATTTATATTGTAGGCGCTATAAAAATCTTTTTGAGTTATAGGTATTATGGTGTCTTTTATTGTATTTGTAAATTTAGTTTTAGGCGAACCTACAATAATAGTGTTTCTCCCCTTGGTATTGTCAATGGCATTATTGCCAGCACCAGTTATTAAAACATTTTCTCCTTTGCCTGTAACAATTCTATTTATATTTCCACCACTGCCTGCTACACCGTTACCCACTCTTACGGTACCATTACCATCATTCATTTTTATATCATTGGCACCGTTACCCACACCAATATAATTTTGCCCAGTACCATTAGCTACAATAGTGTTGTTACCATGTCCAAGATTTACAATATTATCACTACTGCCATATTTACCATTTGCATCTGGTTTTGTACCTCCAAGTGTAATTTTGTTATTTCCATCACCTTCCACTATTAATCTTCCATCTCTACTTCCATTTATAATATTATTTCCGCTACCAGAATTTATTAATACAGCACCAGTTACAGAGTCATCTATATTAATAATATCATTACCATTTCTTGTATTTATGGAAACTTGTTCATTATCTGCGGCAATATAAGGAAGCCTAATATTAATACCGTTAGAATTTATTTGATAACTATCATCAGGGTTTTGAGAAACTCTTACGTTATCATCATTTTGACTGGTATAAATGTCCGTAAATTTTTCTTTACTTCCATAATACTGTACAGTTGTAAACGGGCCGCTATTGCTTATATTTATACCCACATTATTAATTGAAACTCCCTTTTCAAAATGGTAATGAAAGTTACCTGAGTTTTCTTTTGGTGTAAAAGTGATTCTGTCAAAATCTGCTTTTGTTACATTGTGAACCTTACCGTTTACGTTTATGTTATAAGTATTATTCAATCCTACACTAACGTTTACTTTTGTTACGCTAGATTCAAAATCTATATAAATTCTACCATCAGCTTCTGTTACTGATGCATCTTTTCCAAAATTAAATTTTGCCATGTAATTGTTTTTTACTTTAAATTTATTGTTTTTATTTTATGCTGATTAATAAATAAACTAATATAATTAGTTATTAACAGATGCCAACCAATTTTAATTTTTTTCTAAAATCCTTATAAAACATTAAAAGTAAATGTACGAATATTTTTACAATTATTTATAGCACTATTTTATTTGCAAATTTTTTAAATTTAAGTCTTAAGCTTTATTTGTTTTTTTTGATAATTAAAAGTTGTTTTAATGCCTCTTAAAATCAATATTTCTTTTACATATTTTAAAATGTAATTTGATGCCCATTCAACATATTATTTTAATTGCTTTACTAATCACATATTACAAATCTCTAAACACTAAATTTTGCATTAATTTGTAAAAAAAATATTAAATACCCAAAAATTTCTAATTAAAAATTATCAATAATCCCTTTTACTACTTGCATTTTTTTATCATAACCTTTTATAAGTGCATGGTAGCTCGGATCCACAATCACATCTGGCATTACGCCTGTGCCTTTAGCCTGCCCGTGGTTTGCTTGCACCAGCTTGTACAAAGGCAACCGTACTCGTATGCCCGTATGAGGCAGTTTTATATCGGGTATCATAATGCCACTATTCCCATACCAACCACCACCTGTTTCTTCGCCCACAATTGTAATACCAGCTTGCCCTTTTATAGCATTGCAAAAAATGGCTGCTGCAGAAAAAGTTGGGCCACTAGTTATCACAAAAACTTTGCCCTTGTAATTATCTTCTTTTGGTTTGTAAATATGTTTTTCCATTCTACGAATATGGTAAAGACCATTCTTATTTTTCCGAGATATAAAAAACATTTGTATACTATTTAAAAAATTACCTTTTATATATTTTGCAAACTTGCCAAGCCCACGAGCAGGTGTGCAAACAGTATCAGCAATTTTAAATTGTTGCCTGCTAATGTATTTTGTAAGCAGGGTGCTTAGTTCTACTTTGCCACCACCATTGGTACGAATATCTATTATTAAATTTTTAATATTTTCGTCTTTTAATTGCTTAAAAGTATTTCTAAAAAATGTGCGTAAATGCCCATCTGAAAAGGTATTAATTGTAAGTGTTGCAAATTTTTTACTACTATCTATTTTAAAAGAGCGGTATTGTAAAAGTTTTTCTACGGCAGTTGGTTTTACTATTTTTTCTAAAGGCTTTATTTTAACGTTGCTCTTTTTTATGGTATCTTTTTGAGGTATAAATAATGGCAATGTAGTTATTTGTTCTTTACCAGTACTATCTAAGTAGCCCACTTTGTATGTTTTACTTATGCCAAAAATACTACGATGGTAGTAAGGGAAATTTGCGCTCAGCCTATAATAATTTACATTCGTTGCATACCCATCTAATGATAAAAATTCAAACATATATTTTATCATTAACTTATTCGGAATACCGTTTATAGATGTAACCAATGTGCCTCTTTTAAAAATACTATCTTTTGCAAAATTTAGGTTGGCATATACCGCCATGCTATCGTTCCACACTTTTAAATATAAGGGAAAAGATGGAATTAATTTACCCGTTATCCATTTGCTATAAGCCTTGCTCATGCTCATGCTTGTATGCCCGCAGCGAATTTTATTTACCAGCGGCGCCACTGCCAGCCAAGCAAATTGTTGCTCTGTTAAACTATCTTTTAATATTTGACTATACTTTTCAAAATACTCATCCATCCTTTCTTTTGGCGTATACCAATAAATAGCAGGATGTTTTTTTTCTAAAATATTTTGTAACAATTTAAAATCGCTTTGCAATATCTCAGGTGCATATTTTTTTGCGGGGTTGTAGTTTTTATTGCTGCTAGCGCAGGAGGAAATAAGTAATGTAATGATGGAAAACAAAATCGCAACTGCTCTATTCATACTACAAGATAAATGAAAATTGTAAAATAAAATTATTGATGCGATAAAAGGAGGCAAAATATTCGCTTCTAGTTTTATTAAATTTATAGATAAGTGCTAATTATGTGATACTCTCAAATAATAATGCAAAATTTTGTGATTTTTTATACGAAAAACGCACTTGTCTTTTTAAATCTTCAGTTAACTAGCGTTTTTAAAATAAATTAATCAATTCATTTTCGTTATGAAAAGATTTTTCATTATTTTCTTTTTTTAATTAAAAACGTTTCAAATCGCCCAAGTATTTCAGCAAGACTAAAATAAACATAATAAATTTTTATTGAAAATCACACACTTACAAACAGCTCTGTAAAAATACTTCCTATTTTACTTGGTTAAACAATACAATTTATCCTACTTTTGCATCTTATTAAAAAAATGCTGTGGGGATAGCTACAGTTTCACTTAAACAAAATATACAATGAGCAAATTACATTTCACCACTAAACATGCTAACGAGGCTACCGTTACACACAACTGGTACGTTGTGGATGGTACTAATCAAACCGTGGGTCGCATGTGTGCCAAAATTGCCGCTATACTTAGAGGTAAAAACAAGGCATACTATACCCCACACGTAGATTGCGGAGATTACATCATTGTTACTAACTGCGAAAAAGTAGTTTTTACAGGTAACAAAATGGATCAAAAAGAGTATTTAACTTTTAGTGGCTACCCTGGTGGTCAAAAAGGCGAGAAAGCAAAAAATTTATTGGCACGTAGACCTGAAGTAGTAATAGAAAGAGCCGTAAAAGGTATGCTTCCAAAAAACCGCTTGGGCAGACAGATGTACAAAAAATTATTTGTATACGCAGGCGCAGAGCATACACATGCTGCACAAAAGCCACAGGAACTAAACTTTAATCGTAAATAATAAAGACATTAGATTTTTTGATATTAGACACAAGACAGTAATAATATCTTTAACTAATTAAGCTTAATAAAAATAAAAAATGGAAAAGCAAAAAAACGCAGTAGGTAGAAGAAAAGCAGCTGTAACACGTGTTTTCCTTAGCAAAGGGGAAGGCACTATAACTATTAATGGAAAAGATTATAAAAATTATTTTCCGCTAGTTTATTTACAAAACCAAGTGGAAGCTCCACTTAAATCTGTAGAATCTGCCGATAAATTTAATATTGTAATAAACGCTACGGGCGGCGGTATTAAAGGACAAGCAGAAGCAGCAAAATTAGGTATAGCCCGTGCATTGCTAGAAGTGAACGCCGAGTACCGCCCAATATTTAAAGCAGCTGGTTTTCTCACACGTGATTCTAGAGTGGTAGAGCGTAAAAAACCCGGAAAGAAGAAAGCAAGAAAATCATTCCAATTTAGCAAGCGTTAATAGGAAAGATTATAGATGCAAGATATTAGGCATAATGTTATTTCAAAATGTGTCTAAGTCTCTTTATCGAATATCACAATTTTTTAAAATTACTTTAATAATACAAAATGGAAAATACTTCTTTACAACAACAGCTACTTGAGGCAGGTGTTCACTTTGGTCACCTAAAGAAAAAGTGGAACCCAAAAATGCTTCCTTACATTTTTGCAGAAAAGAAAGGGATACATATAATAGACCTTAACAAAACGGTAGAAGGTTTGCAAGAAGCAGCAGCAGCACTAAAAGCAGTAGCACGTAGTGGTAAAAAAATTATGTTTGTTGCAACTAAAAAACAAGCTAAAGAAATAGTAATGGAAAGTGCAAAGCGTGTAAACATGCCTTTCGTCACAGAACGTTGGCTTGGTGGTATGCTTACCAATTTCAATACAGTTCGTAAGAGTGTAAAGAAAATGCAGAGCATAGAAAAAATGCTTAATGATGGTAGCGCAGAAAACTTAAATAAGAAAGAAAAGTTAGAGCTTACTCGTGAGAAAGATAAAATGGAAAAAGTTTTAGGCGGTATTGCAAATATTAGCCGTGTGCCTTCTGCTTTATTTATGGTAGATATTGGGCATGAGCATATTGCACTAGCGGAAGCAAAGCGCCTAGGCATAAGTACTTTTGGTATGGTAGATACTAATTCTGACCCTAACAAAGTAGATTTTGCTATTCCTGCAAATGATGATGCTACAAAGTCTATTGCTATAATTGTAAATTATATTACTGCTGCTATTGCAGAAGGTTTAGCTGACCGTCAAAGTAGTAAAGATGATGAGAATAATGATGATAACGAAGAAAGTGCAGAAGCCAAAGCAGCTCGCTTTGAAAGCAAGCAAGATGGTGCTGATGACAGAAGACGTGGTGGCAGAGGCCCTGGTGGGCCAGGCGGAGCGCCTAAACGTAGAGTAACAGGGCCAGGGCAAGGTGGTAGAAAACCAGCAGGTAAGTAAACCCCTGAATGCCCCGAAGTGGGACTTAGGTAAAGTCTCGATCTTAAAAAGACGATTACTTTAAATAAAATTTATTAAAACATTAAAATAAAAATTCTCTCCGAATCGTGAGCCGATAAGTCTCTCCTTCGGGGAGGTTTGGAGGGGCTATTATTATGAGCACAGCAGTAACAGCAGCAGATATAAATAAATTACGCCAAGCTACAGGAGCTGGTATGATGGATTGTAGAAAGGCTTTGACAGAAAGCAATAACGATTTTGAAGGAGCAATTGATTGGCTTCGCAAGCAAGGGCAAAAGGTGGCTGCAAAACGTAGCGACCGTGAAGCTAAAGAAGGAGTAGTAATAGCAATGACAACTACTGATAAAAAAGCTGGTATAGTAATTTGCATAAGTTGCGAAACAGATTTCGTAAGTAAGAATAGTGACTTCGTAGCATTTGCACAAAGTATAGCTGATGCAGCTATTGCTAACAATGTAAAAACTGTTGAAGAATTAAGCAACGTTTCTATAAATGGGCAAACAGTTGCAGATATGATAAACGATAAGCTTGCAGCTATTGGTGAGAAAATAGAAATACAAAAATTTGAAAGAGTAGAAGCACCTTACGTAGCAAGTTACATACATGGTGCAAACCGTATGGGTGTATTGGTAGGTATGACGCATGAAGCAGTAGATGCAGGTAAAGATGTTGCAATGCAGATTGCTGCTATGAATCCACTAGCTATTGATGAGTCTGCAATAGACCCAGCTACCATAGCTCGAGAAAAAGAAATAATTATTGAGCTGATAAAAGCAGAAGGTAAGCCAGCGGATATGGCAGAGAAAATATCTGTAGGTAAGCTAAATAAATTTTTAAAAGATAATACTTTATTGGCACAACCGTTTGTAAAAGACAATGGTAAAACCGTAGCAGAATATTTAAAAGCAACCAATACAGACCTTGAGCTTACTGAGTTTAAGAGAGTAGCATTGGGATAATCAATGTAGGATTATAAAAAAAGCTACCAATTTTATGGTAGCTTTTTTTATGTATTATGTTACCAATATTATATCTTTTTTCTCCCAATTGCCTTTTCCGCAGCAGCTACAATATGATTTGCATCTAAGCCATATTTTACCAATAATTCTTCTGGTTTGCCGCTTTCTCCAAAAGTGTCTTTTGTGCCAACGTACTCAATAGGTATCGGAAAATCTTTTGCCGCTACTTGTGCAATACTATCGCCAAGGCCACCTATAATATTATGCTCTTCTGCCGTAACAGCACAGCCTGTTTTTTTAATAGACGCCAAAACAGCCGCAGCATCTAAAGGTTTTATGGTATGTATGTTTATTAGCTCTACTGAAATTCCTTTTGCCTCAAGTATTTTTGCTGCTTCTACTGCAATCCAAACCAAATGTCCGCATGCAAAAATTGTTACATCTTTTCCTTCATTCAATATTTGTGCTTTACCTATTACAAAATCTTCTTCTTTTGTAAATATTGGCCATACAGGTCTACCAAAACGAAGGTATACAGGGCCTTCATAATTAGCAATAGCTTTAGTAGCAGCTTTTGTTTGGTTATAATCGCATGGTACAATTACCGTCATACCTGGTAGCATTTTCATTAAACCGATGTCTTCTAATATTTGGTGTGTAGCACCATCTTCACCAAGTGTAAGCCCTGCATGAGATGCACATATTTTTACATTTTTACCACTATACACTACGCTTTGTCTTATTTGGTCGTATACCCTACCCGTGCTAAAGTTTGCAAAAGTAGTTGTATAAGGTATTTTACCACCAATGGTAAGCCCTGCTGCAATGCCTATCATGTTTGCTTCTGCAATGCCGCATTGTATAAAGCGCTCTGGAAAAGCTTTTATAAAACCACCAAGTTTTAATGAGCCAGCAAGGTCTGCTGTAAGTGCAACTATGTTTTCATTTTCTGTAGCTGCTTCTAATATTCCATCTCCAAAACCACTCCGGGTATCTTTTTTTCCTGTTACTTCTATTTCGCTTAGCATTGTTTATTTTATTTTAAGTGCAATTTAAGTTTGTTATTTGTAATTGTATTTGCGTTTATAAAATAATTTTTTGCTACAAGCCCTTACTCCCTGTATTTACCAACAACTTCTCAGTTCTAAAACAGGTACCTTTAAAAATTGCCACTACATTCTCATCTTGATTAGTAATGGTAATATGATACAACCCTGTACTTCTGCCGTTGTGTATTTCTTTTGCTTCCGCAATAATTGTATTGCCAACAAAAATGGGTTTTATAAAATTGATAGATGTATCTAGTGCAACAGATAAAATATTTCTGTTGTTGCAAGCAAATGCAAAAGCACTATCAGCAAATGAAAACGCAATACCACCATGTACAGTTCCTAAGCCATTTAACATTTCGGGGCGAACTTTCATTTGTATTTTACTATAGCCATCCTTTATTTCAATAACAGAAATGCCCAGCCATTTGCTAAACATATCATGTTCCATCATGTGAGCTACAACTTCGTTGGCAGTTATCATTTTCTACATTTATTTTCCAGTAAATATTGCTTTTCTCTTTTCCAAAAATGCATTTATCCCTTCATTGTAATCTTCTGTGGCAGCGGCTTTGCGTTGCAATTTATCTTCTTCTAATAGTTGCTCATGAAAAGTTGCATGCATAGAATTGTTTAAAGAAATTTTTGTAAAAGCCAACCCTTGTGTAGGCATTTGTGCAAGCATGAGTGCCTGTTCATAAGCCTCATCAGCAAAAGTAGCTTCGTCTATTACTTTATAAATCATGCCCATTTTTTCTGCTTCTGTGGCACTTACTTTATCCCCCGTCATCATTAATGCACTTGCTTTTTGAAACCCAATAAGCCTAGGTAAAAAATAGGTACCACCACTATCAGGTATTAATCCAATTTTAGAAAACGCTTGTATAAAAGATGCAGATGATGAAGCCAAAACCACATCGCAAGATAAAGCAATATTTGCACCTGCACCTGCAGCTACGCCGTTTACTGCAGCTATTACTGGTTTTTGCAAATTCCTTATTTTTGTTACGATAGGGTTAAAATGTTCTACCAGTATCACCTCTATACCCAAAGCATTTTCACCAGTAAGTTCAGCAATATCTTGCCCAGCAGAAAATGCTTTTCCATAACCTGTTATAAGTACACATCTTATGGTAGATAATAAGGCACATTCATCCAAATATTTTTGCAGTAGCAAAGCCATTTCTCTATTAAAGCTATTAAATTTATCAGGCCTGTTAAGGGTTATAACGCCTACATTGTTTTTTATTTCAAATAAAATTGATGACATAATATTTATATTTTTTATACTTCAAAACCTTTTACTTCTTTATGTGTAAGTAAAAAATTATTTATTTTATCATAATCTCTATCAGGTGAGCTTATGCGATAAATATATACCGCATCCATATTTTCTTTTAAAATTTTCATGCATCGAAAGGTCATATCGTTTTGCTCAAAAAATGTTTCCAATTCTTTTTTAAACTGAATACCTGTATCAATTATTTTTATTTTATAATCTTTTACTTTGTGCAATTTATTTATAAAACGTTGTACAGGCTCTAGAACAAATAGTACAATTACAATCATAATAGAAACCACAATAGCCAATGGATAATTATGATAACCAATCGCCATGCCCAGCGCAGCAGTTATCCAAATAAGTGCTGCGGTTGTTAGTCCATTTACTGTAATGCCTTCTTTAAAAATTACACCAGCACCAATAAAACCAATGCCTGTTACAATATTACTTGCAATTCTATCAGAAGATGTGCCACCTGCTTCTTTAGAAATAATAGTATACAAACAAGAGCCTACACAAATTAAAATCATTGTACGAAAACCCGCAGGCTTGCTGCGAAATTCTCTCTCAATACCAATAACAGCACCAATAATAAATGCAAACGATACTTGCCCTATCTCTTCAAAATAAACTGAAATATCCATCTGTAAAATTTGCAATGAAATAAATTGATCAACCGTAAAGTTAATGAAAATATTTTTTTTGTTAGTGGGCTATAAATCCTTGATTGAACTTCGGTGGCGTCGCACATTTCAACTTCGCCTATCAATTTAGCTTTTATTATATATTATGTATCA
>JAYUJS010000708.1:0-1704 GCA_043765095.1 Ferruginibacter sp. | reverse complement strand
CTACCGAATCAGCTTTTTCGATAATAAAACTATTACAATTCTTAATTAAAATTAGTAAATTTTTTATTTTTTAAAATTTTATAAAAAATCATGATGGCTATCTTCACATTTATTAAAAGAATTATTTTTAAATACTTATCTTCTAATTTTCATATTTTTCACCTCTTTTTTTTCATTTGTTTTTAATTGTCCTAATCTTATCATTTCGTTAGCTTGGTGTATACCAATAGTAAAAGATTTAATACCATTAAGTAAACCTGAGGGCAAATAACGATCTGTAGTTGATTTTAGAATATTTCCAGCATTAACTTTTTTTATAAGATAAATGCCTACATGACTGAATGGTGCTTTTTTTCCTAGACTAAAAGCAATTTGTGCCCCCACATAAACATTGTGGAGATAAGCTTTTTGCTTATTTGAATTAAAATTAATAAACATTCCAAAACCTTTAGATCTCATAATTTCTCTAAATTGTAATTTAATATCATCATTACTATCTTCATTGTTGAACATAATCTCTCTCATTAATTGTGCGCCAGTTGTTGCAGCAGCTAATTGAAAAGCCACTTCATTACCATTTTCAAAATTATAAATTGGAAAAACCTTGCCATCTATAACAGTCGAATAATTGTCGTTTACAATATTTTCTAATTGGCTTTTATAGTTAGGATTATTTAGGTATTGATTTATTTGCCAAAGTGCGTTTGACTCAAAATCCTCTATTTGACCATTAATTTTTCTCCAAGGCATGCTTTAATTTTTTTAATTTGTTTTATATACAACATAAAGCATAAAACTGATTTTTGTACAATAAAAGAGTTTCAATTTTTAAATAATTCTCTTAGATATAAACTAAAAAAAGCTTCAAATAAATTGGTTTGCATAAGTTAGTATTCTATATAAAATATTTGAAAAAGTTTTCTATATTTGAATTGATAAAATTCGATAAAATAAATATCAACAAATTGCATAAATAAATAATGGTTTTTTGCCTAATTATTTAAGAATAAATTAAACAATTATGGTAAAAATTAAAAAAATTATGCTTTATTAAAGAAACTAATTATGCCAACCCCTAGATTATTTTTTGATCCATCTCAAATTAAAAGAATTTCTAGTGGGAAAGAATTGAAAGATTTAAAAAAACATTTAAATATTGCATTAGTGCTAGTTGAGTACAGAATTAGCCAATTAAACAAAGGGCATTTTTCTAAAATGTCTCCAAATGAACAACTGTCTATAAAAGCTAGGTTTGGTCTTAATGTAAAAGATGTAGTACAATATGAAGAAATCCGTAAACAATTATTGACGATTAGCCAAAAGTTAAGAACTTCAATAAAGGCTGAATTATATACATTAAATACAAGACCTGAATTAGGTATATTTTATAGAGATTTTAACCCAAGTAATAAAGAGTTTTATGGGTATACAAATTTAGCCAATGATAGATACCCAAATTTTATTGGTTTGACGGATAAATATTTTAGTAAAAATAATGTGTTAGGAAATAACACTAATGCAGGCATACTTATACATGAACTATCACATCAAGTTAGAAATGGAGGTTCTTTAGATATAGACCAACGTTTTTATGGAGAACGTGGCTCAGAAAATTTGAATAATATATTAAATGGTAATGCCAACTTACGCCATGCAGATTCTTTAGAGTTTTATTTTGAAGATGCATCACAATCTAATTATGTG
>JAYUJS010000707.1:0-4553 GCA_043765095.1 Ferruginibacter sp. | reverse complement strand
TAAAAACTTCCCTGATTTACATATTCATATTATGAATTTAAAAGGATGGATAAGAGGAATACATCATCACTGTAGTGAAGAAAGATTACAAGGTTATTTAGACGAATATCATTACAGATACAACCTAAGAAACAATATGGATACTATTTTCCACAAATTAATAGTAAAAATGGTAAAAAATGAACCCAAACGTATTGATAATAAACGATAAAGGAGTGCGACCTAAACGTATATACCTATAGAATTATATTTTGGTTTTAAAAAGTATAAAAGCGTAAAGACCTAATAAAATAAATAATTTTTTTTAGTAAAAAAATGAAACTAATTTTTTAAAATTAAATAAAGTATTTCTTTTCACTGCAAATAAGCATTCTCAACTCTCTCTATCCCCACCATTGTTGCTTCTCCATGCCCATTATACACAATAGTATTATTTGGGAGGGTAAGCAATTTTTCTTTTATACCTTTTATCAATTGCTCATGGTTTCCACCTGGTAAGTCACTTCTGCCCACGCTATTTTTAAACAATACATCGCCTGCTATTACAAAATTTTGTTTGGCACAGTAAAAACTAATACTGCCTGGGCTGTGTCCTGGCGTAAGCAATACTTTCAATTCATCCTTTCCTAGTTGTATAGTATCGCCATCGTTTAAAAAAATAAAATCGCCTTCGTAGTTATCAAAAGGGAGATTGTATATAAGCCCACTCGTAACAGCAAAAGCTAAAACAGGTTCTTCATTTTTATGCATTTGCAGCGTAAGGTTATATTTTTCTGCTATAAATTTATTGCCAAATACATGGTCAAGGTGGCAATGGGTATTTAAGAGCATGGTAGGTTTTAGTTTTTTATCTTCAATAAAAGATACCAATACTACTTTCTCAGCATCATAATAGCAGCCTGGGTCTATAATTACACAATCGTTAAATTCGTTATAAAGTAGGTAGGTATTTTCTACAATAGGGCTAAATTGGAATGATTTTATGGTAAACATTTATATATTTTTAAAATGATTTTTATCGTAAGTATTTATAAGCTAATTTTATTACTTAATATTAATAAACTTGTATGACAAAGTTCAGTAGAATATTTTTAATTTTTTCGATTTTAATTTTTGCGGTTGCCATAAGCAATGCACAAGTAAATGCAGTTACGTTTGGTAAAAATAGGGTTCAATACAAAAAATTAAAGTGGGAGTATTATCAAACCAAAAATTTTAATATATATTTTTATGCAGGTGGTAAAGAGCTTGCAAAGTATGTAGCACAAGCTGCAGAAAAAGAATTGCCACAAATAGAAGCGGCTACAGAATATAGCCTTCAACGCCGTGCAAATATTATTTTATACAATGAGTTTGCAGATATGCAACAAACCAATATTGGGCTAGAAACTGACTTGCTAAATGCTGGTGGGGTTACTAGATTGGTGAACAATAAAATGGTTGTATATTTTGATGCTAACCACCAAAATTTAAAAAGGCAAGTACGTCAAGGCATTGCTGACATCATCACCAAAAACCTTTTATTTGGAGATGATATTGGCGAAGTTGCAAGCAACCAAGCGCTGCTAGACCTGCCTACATGGCTTACGGATGGCTACGTAGCGTACATAGGTGAAAACTGGAGTACAGAGCTAGATGATGAATTGAAGAGTGAAATACTGAGTAATAATTTTACAAAATTTTCAAAGTTTGCTTACTATAAGCCATTACTTGCGGGGCATGCATTTTGGTACTACATAGAAGAAAAATATAAAAAAGAAAACGTAACTTATTTTTTATATCTAGCAAGGATTTATAAAAACTTAGACAAGGCAAGTAGACAAATAACAAAGCTAAAATTTAAACAATTGCAGGCAGAGTTTATGGAATATTCAGACGAAAAATATTCCAACGACATAGCTAGAAGGAGGGCTTACCCTAAAGGAAATTACATTGAAGGATTTGATATAAGCAAGCGATTAAATTATTATCGTTTTAATGTAAACCCTAATAAAAAAAATAGCGATTATGTGGTTACACAATTTAAAAAAGGCATTGTTCGCTTAAAATTAGTTACAGGATATAACGAAAGTAAAAACCTGCTTAAATATGGCATTAGAACTTTAGAGGCTCAAATAAATCCTAGCTATCCATTAGTGGCGTGGGACCCTAAAGGCACAAGGCTTGCGGTGGCGTACACAACAGAGGGACATTTAAAATTATTTATTTATGATGTAATAAGCGATATAAAGCAATATAAATTTGACCTTACCGATAAATTTGACCAAATTCAAGATATTAAATATATGCTTGATAGCAGAACGTTATTGTTTTCTGCAGTAAAAAATGGGCATACAGATATTTATACTTTTGAAATAGAAACAGAAAAAATTAAGCAGATTACCAACGATGTGTACGATGATGCAGACCCATCTTTTGTATCTTTTCCTGGAAAAATAGGTATTATTTTTAGTAGCAATAGACCAAGCGCAGATGCGAAAACGGGCGATACCGTTTTACCAAGTAATAGTCGCTACAATGTATTTTTAATTACAGATTTTGGTGGCAAAGCCGAAGTAAACCAAATAACACAATTAACAAAATTAAAATATGGCAATGCACGTTTTCCAACACCATACAACAATACACATTTTACTTTTGTGAGCGATGAAAATGGAATTGGAAACAGATATGCAGGGTTTTTTACAACAAAAGCAGAAGGCTTAGATACCTTAGTAATTATAGGAGAAGAGATATTGCGTAACCCAAATCAAAAAACGGTAGATAGTACTTTACGTGCAAATAAAAAAGCAGACGTAGACTCTATAGCAGTGGTAGCAGTTTCATCGGACTCCACTTATATTTTCCCACTTACAAACTACCCAAGCTCGCTTGCAGAAAGTAGAGTAGCAGGCGAAAATAACCAACTAAGTGAAGTAACAAGAGAGAGCGATGAAAAGAATTTATACAAATTAAGAATAGATGAAAATACATTGCGCAGAAGAAATATTAATGCAACTCCTACCGAGTACGCAAAAAAATTAATGCGAGAAAGTAAATTGACAAAAGTAAAAGTAGCTGCTGATGGAAAATTAATTGACAATGTTGTAAAAGATTCTGCAAAAAAACAGGATGACTTTTTTCAAACGGAATTTGCAAATGAAAGGGCAGATACTAGCAAAAAAAATAAACAATTGTCTTTACAAAACGATGAAACTAACGATGATGAAAATGTTTTAGCAAAAGCAAAATTGTATAAATATAAACCATTAAAATTTTCTATAGATTATGGAAGTGGGGGCTTTAGTAGTGCCGTTTTGTTTAATAAATACCAAACCTATGGTGGTGGTGCTGGTCCAATAAGGCTTGGTGGCTCAAGCCCAGTAAGTGGGCTGATAAGAATGGGTACGTCAGACCTTATGGAGGATATAAAAATAAATGGTGGGTTTAGAATTGGTAGTGGTTTAAAGGATAACGAATGGCTATTAAATTACCAAAATCTTAAAAGAAGATTAGATTGGGGGCTTACTTTTTATAGGAATGTTACAGGTGTTGGTTTTAATGGAAATGGTTCATTTTTTCCTGGTAAATCATTTACAAATTTATATCAAGTTAATATTTCTTATCCGTTTGATAATGCAAAAAGTTTACGATTTAGTACGGCTATTCGTTCAGATAAATTAGTGGCAAGTTCTGTAAGTAGTTATCCTACAACTTTATTGTTTGAAGATGAAAAAACTCTTTTCTCTATGTCTCACTTAGAATTTGTGTACGACAATAGCCAGATGCTTGCACAAAATATAATGGTAGGAGCAAGGGGTAAAATATTTTTTGATTGGAATAGAAAAGTAAATAAATCCTTATCAGATGATGGGCCTAATAGTTTTAATGGAGGTTTTGATGGCAGGTATTATCATCAAATTTATAGAAACTTTATTTGGGCAGGTCGCATAGCAGGAGATTTTAGTTTTGGCGACCAAAAAATAAATTACTACTTAGGTGGTGTAGATGGTTGGCTCATGTTTGGTAACAATGTGAGGGGCGATGGTAGCTATCGTTTTTTTGCTGAAAACAATGAACCTGATAAAACTCAAAATTATGCTTTTCAAAGCTTGGCGGTAAATATGCGTGGCTTTGTACAAAATATTGCTAGTGGTAATAATGCAATAGTTTTTAATAGTGAGTTTAGGCTGCCAGTATTTACAACACTGTTTGACAAAACGATTAATAATGCTTTTATAAGAAATTTTCAGCTTACACAATTTATAGACCTTGGTACAGCATGGAGTGGCGGTATAAGCAATATTAAAAGACCTGTAATATCTTACAACACTGCAATAGCACCAGGTATACCTGGGCCTGTAACAGTTCGTGTAAAAGCTGGTGGTATTGGGCCATTTGCAGGTGGCTATGGCTTTGGAGCAAGAAGTACGCTATTGGGTTACTTTATAAAATACGATATAAGCTGGCCAATGAATGTTTTTTTTAAAGGCAAACCACAAATGTATTTTGCACTTGGGTTAGATTTTTAAATGAAAATGATTATCAAAAAATATTTAGCCGATTCAAAATCT
>JAYUJS010000706.1:0-1706 GCA_043765095.1 Ferruginibacter sp. | reverse complement strand
TTTTAATTTAGCAATCTACGACGAGACTAATTCAACCTGGCAAGCTACTCTTCAAAATACACCCGCTTTACCCTCTGCGAAATATTAGTAAGGATTTCATAAGAAATTGTTTCTGCCCAACTTGCCACATTTGTAACAGTTGGTTCTTCACCAAACACTATTACCTCGTCTCCTTCTTTCGCATCTATGCCAGTTATATCTAGCATGGTCATATCCATACAAATATTTCCGATAACGGGTGCAGGGTTTCCATTTATAAACATTTTGCCTTTGCCATTGCTTAGGCTACGTGGGTAGCCATCTGCATAACCAATGCGTACAGTGGCGGTACGTGTGTCTTGCAAGGCTACGCCTCTGCGGCTGTAACCAATGGTTTCACCTTTTTGTAAATGTTTTATTTGTGAAATAGTGGTTTTTAAAGTGGTAACATGTTGCAGGCGATGTTGAATTTGTGGAGTAGCATCTACACCATACAGACCAATGCCAAGCCGTATCATATCATACTGCATATTCGGATGGCGATAAATGGCAGATGAATTTGCAATGTGTTTTAAGAAAGTATATTCAACTGCTTTTTCAATTTTATTTACTGCATCTATAAACAATTTATTTTGCTGTTTTGTAAAGGCATCAAAATTTGCAGCATCGCTAGCTGCAAGGTGAGAAAATACAGAAATAATTTTGATGTGTTTTTGCTTTTGTAAAAGCAAACAGAGTTTTTCTATATCGTTTTTTTCAAAACCTAAACGGTGCATTCCTGTATCTATTTTTATATGAACAGGGAAATTTGTGATATTTTTTTGTTGCAAGAAATTGATAAAACTATGTAGGATATTGAATGAATAAATTTCAGGTTCAATATTGTGTTTTACTATATTTTCAAAGCTAGATGCTTCGGTGTTCAATACCATTATAGGTAAATCTATTCCTGCATTTCGCAGCTCTACGCCTTCATCTACATAAGCTACGGCTAAATAATCTACCCCACTATGTTGAAGCAAATTTGCAATTTCAAAACTACCACTACCATAGCTAAAAGCTTTTACCATAGCCATTATTTTGGTAGTTGGTTGTAATAAATGTTTGTATATTTTTAAATTATGCCTTAGTGCATTTAAGTTTATTTCTAATCTTGTTTCGTGTGTTTTTTGCTCAAGTACTTTGCTTATATCTTCAAAATGAAATATGCGTGCACCTTTTAAAAGTATTACTTCATTGTTAAAATGATGCTGCTGTATGTTTTGCAAAAACGCTGCTGTAGTTGGGTAAAATTTTGTTAATTGTATAAAAGAAAATATTGCTGCTTGCGTGGAAATTGTTTCACCAATACCAATTAATTGATAAATATTTTTATTAGCCAATGCTTGTCCAATTTGTTTATATAAATTCGTAGTTTCACTACCTGTTTGCAATACATCACTTAAAATAATGGTACGCTTTTCATGCTGGTTTTGCTGTCCTAAAAAATCCAATGAAATACCGAGTGATTGCAAATCTGCGCTGTAACCATCGTTTATGATTGAACAATTATTGATTCCTTGCTTTAGCTCTAAACGCATTGCTAATGGGCGTAAGCTTTCCATTTTTGCAGCAATAACTGCACTGCTTATTTTCAATAATAACATTGTTGCGCAACAAGTAATGGCATTGTGTATACTTGCATCATCTGTAAATGGTATGGCAAATGAAAACTCATTTTTATTATG
>JAYUJS010000705.1:0-1713 GCA_043765095.1 Ferruginibacter sp. | reverse complement strand
CTGTAATTGTTTGATCTTCTCTAGCATCAGTAGCATTCCAAACTTGACCGTTTGTACCTGCCCATGTTCTTGTACCATAAGTACCAGTTGCAGCAATGTTAGAAAAATTTTCAGTTCCCTGCCCACGCACTTTTACCCCACTCCCCAACAATATCAATAATAACATTGCTTTAAAAAAAGCTTCTATTTTGCTAAAATATTTTGTGTAAATATTTTTCATAAAATAATTTAAAAATTTTATATAAACGCACATTTGCTTCTTGCAAATAATAACTAGTTAACATACAGACATAAAGATTTAAAAAAATTAAGAGCAAATTTATTTTTACGTGGTAGAAGCTAATTACACACTAGCACATTTTATAAACAAATTGGCTATCTTAATAATTTGTAAATAGACTACATAAGGAACGAAAACGTTGCCAAATTTGGGTTATATAATTGTTAAGTATCTAGTTTTTTACATTTTAAAAAGCCTACACAAGCTATTAGCTGTTATAAAAACAGCACCGTAAAAACTTAAAAATTAAAACTATAAATTATTTTAATAATACAGCAATAGATTGTTTGTTGCCCTCAGCATTTGTTATTACAAGTGTATATTTACCAGCTAGCATATTATCTGCCAACGATATAGTTTTTATTTCATGCTCACCAGTTATTTTTATAGCCGTAGTAACCATTGTTTGTCCAGCTGCATTTAACAAGCTAGCCATATACGCCCCTTTATTGTTAGCAAATTTTACCACTAGTTTACCATTTATTACAGGGTTTGGAAAAACAGTAATCATTGGTGCTATTATAGAATCTACAGGTAGTGCAGTCACCATTGCTATTGCTGTATATTTAGCAGCACTATTTGTAATATTAGCTTTTACTCTGTACCAATTATTTCCCTTGCTAGCAGTAGCATCTATAATGCTATATGTTTGGTTGCTACCATTATTGCCTATAGCATTTTTGCTTATTATGGCGCTAAAGTTTATACCATCGGTACTTTGTTCAATGCTGTAGTTGCTTATGCTCGCTTCATTTTGCACACCCCAAGTTACTTTTACTGATTTATCTGCATTACGCACCGCAGCAATAGTTGTAAATTGTGGGTTAACTATTGCTTTAAACACAATCATAAATCTATCAGCTACTTTGCTAGCTACATTTGTCGTTATGTCAAAGTTTATATTAGTACTATCTACAAGGCTTACTTCGGTTTCAGTTTGCAAAAACTTATCTTTTAAAATAGCTTTAAGCCTAGTGTTGCCTAGTACAGATGGGTCTATTACAAACTTATAAGGTGCTATACGAGTGCTAGTAAGGTTCAAGAAAATAGTATCGCTTTCTACCAATGGTTTTCGTCTTTCATAAAGTAATTTTTGGTTATGCTTAACAATAAATAAATTATCTGCAATGTTGCTTATTTTACCTACATCTTTGTTATCAATTACATTACTAAAACTTGCATCATATTTCTGTATTATACCATCTGCTTTATAAAAATTACCGCTCCCTGCTTCTTTAACAAATAAATTCACTTCAAGTGTTGGGTCATTTACCCCTACCTTACTTACGAGGTTACTACCATTAGCTTTATCAGTTTCTTTTATGGTTAAAGTAGCAGCAGTAGTAGATTGTACATAAAAACCTTGCCCACTTTCTATAAAGTTTTGTATAGCACCGCTGCCTCCAAGTTTGTAGTCGCCAGATACAATATCT
>JAYUJS010000704.1:0-13672 GCA_043765095.1 Ferruginibacter sp. | reverse complement strand
TTATTTATTTAAATTTTAGTATTAAAAATTTCTAACTGCCATTTCTGTTCTTCTATTTTTAGCTTTACCAGCAGCTGTTTTATTATCTGCAATTGGTTTTGTAGCGCCAAAGCCTGAAGCTTTTAAGCGGCTTTCAGCAATACCTTTTTTAATTAAATACGCTTTTACAGCATTTGCTCTATCTTCAGATAAGGTTTGATTTTTATCTGCTTTTCCAGAGGCATCTGTATGCCCATCTACATCTACCATTAAGGTTTCATCTTCTTTTATTAAATTTGCAGCTTCATCTAATGCTTTATAAGATTTAGGCAATAATTTAGCGCTACCGCTGGCAAAGAATACATTTTTAGCAGCATAATTTATTTTGTCAATTACTTTTTTTGCTATTTCTGGGCAACCTTGGTTGGCAGCCGTACCTGCTTTTGCAGGGCATTTATCTTCCTCATCATTTAAGCCATCACCATCAGTATCAGGTATTGGGCAGCCTTGATAGCGAACTACACCAGCCACGGTAACACATTTATCTTCTTCATCATTTATACCATCTTTATCACTATCTGGTATAGGGCAACCACTATATTTAACTAAACCAGCTACATCAGGACATTTGTCATTACCGTCAGCTATGCCGTCGCTATCTTTATCTGGGCATCCTCCTAATGAAGGCAAACCACTTACATCTGGGCATTTATCTTCTGCATCTAACACACCATCTCCATCTTTATCTAATACTTGTTTTACTATCGGCGCTATAGGCAATACAGGTATTATCACTTCTTTTCTAGCTGCAATAGAGCTAGCAAAACCAATACTGTGGTACAAATGGTAAGCACTTTTTTCAGTAATAGCTACTCTATATTGAGAGTTAACCAACATAAAAGTACCATCTGCAATTTTTACTTGCAACCCTACACCTATTGGTGCAAATGCGCTAAAATAGTTCGTCCATTTGCTAGCGCCCACACCAATTGTTAAAAATGGAGAAATTATATAATTATCATTGAGCAATTTAAAATTTGCTGTAGCGGCTGCTTCTAACAAAAACTGGTCATTACCACTTGGGTTGCTTACAACATCAGATATTGGGTGCTTTACAAATGAACCTGTAAGCGTAGCTGCAAAATCTATATTATTGGTAAAACCTTCTAAATAGCTGATAGAAAGTGCTGGATCCATACGCTTAATCGTAAATAAATTATTAGAAGCTATAACGGAAGTTAGACTATTTGCACGCAAATCAGCAGCGCCTTTGTAATCTATAAAGCTAAAGTGTATAGCTAGGCTGGGTGTTTTCTTTAAATCAGATTGAGCAAAACTTGTAGCAAATGCTACCAATGTGAATGCGAAAAGAACGGATTTCTTCATAATTTGTTAAATTTTCTTAAACATGGCAAAAATAAGGGCTTAGTTTTAATTTTAGAAATAAATTAGTAGGTACAATCTAATAAATTGGAAATAATTTTTTTTTAATTTTACACATTTTTTATAAAAGCTTAGTAGCTATTTATAATATTAAATATTCATAAAACTTAAGGTTAAATTAAATAACGTTACATATATATAAGTTTAAAATTGTTATTTATGCGTTTTTTTATTAACTACAACAACTTTTACTCTTGTAAGCCCTGCATTTACAAAATCCAATTGTTTAGCAGCTGCTAAAGTTAAGTCAACAAGCCTTTTCATTCTTGGGTGCATTCTATCATTTACTTTTACAAGTACTTTTTTATTGTTTTTTAGGTTTGTTACCTCTATTAATGTGCCTAATGGCAATGAATTGCAAGCGCAGGTAAACCCTTTTTGCCTATAAGTTTCGCCATTTGCTGTTTTTTTGCCATCAAAACTATTGCTATAAAAACTAGCTTGGCCATACAAAGTGGTGCCAACGCCTTTAGCTGTCTTTTTGTTGGTTAATTTTACTTTTATACTATCCTGCGCATGTGAATTATTTGCACAAGAAAAAAATGTAATAATAATTAATAAAAAATAATGTTTTGTTGTTTTCATTCTTTCGGGTGTGGTATTTTATTTGTTAGCAAAATATTTTTGTTTCATATTTCTATCATCATAATATATATCATCATAAAATTTTATGCGCTCATTTACAAGCTCACACCCAAAATACCTAATAAACAATGCTACTTTTTCTTTAATCACTACTTTTTTATTTCTTTTGTGTGCCATCCAATTTCTAATTGAATCAGTATTGTATTTCAAAGAATCTCCAACTTTTAAATTTAGGCTATCATTTCTTACCAAATAATCTGCAAGCTTTTGCCACTCTTGCACCCGTACACAGCCGTGGCTAAGGCAACGTACCCCATTTTTAAATAAATATCGTTGATTTGTATCGTGTAAATACACAGAAAATGGGTTATTAAAATTAAATTTTATAACACCTAATGCATTATTATTTCCGCTTCCTTGTTGTACTGCATATGGAATACCCTTATTATATTTATCCCAATTTATTCCCTTTGCGTCTATTTTTTTTCCTCTTCCATTTAGTAAGTACAATCCTCTTCTTGTAAGGTAATTGGTATTTTTTTTAAGCCCTGGCAGCATATCTTTTGTAATAATACTGTTGGGTACTGTCCATGTAGGGTACAGCATTATATCAGTAATAGTACTTGTAATGATGGGTGTTGGTGTAGCTTGTTTGCCCACAATTACTTTACTTTCCAAAGCTACTGTATCGTTATCAAAAACTTTTAAGTAGTAAGCAGGTAGATTTACCCAAATATATTTTTTAGGCATTTTTTCAGGTAATAATTTGTACCTATCAAGTGTTATTGCTATTACATTAAATAGTTGCCTATCGTTGGTATTCATTCTTTTTGCTACACTAGCACCCACTTTTCCATCTACAGTAAGGCTTTCTCTTTTTTGATAGGTTTTTAGTGCGTTGCATAAGGCTAAAGAATCTATATTAAATTTTTTAACAGAATCAGGCATTGATTTTACAATTACTTTTAATTCTACATTTATGCCTGCTTCTGATAATCTTTTTTTAAGCGACTTTACGAATGCTATAGAATCTTTGTAAGGAAAATTTACATAAGTGTATGTACGAGTATCCATGCTATCCACAAATTTTTTAATTCCTTTTTTTAGTTGAATATATCCTTCATGTAAAGGTTGTACAGTAGTAAGCAATGAATCGAAATTATTAATATGCTTTACCTTTTCAATATAGAAACCAAAATATTTATTGAATTTAGAGCTGTCATTTTTCCAAGATAAACTATCAGCAACCAATCTGCCTTGTTTTAAATCTTTTAATAAACCAGTGTAGGCATCTGTCATTAAAATATCTGCATAAGCCCATAATTTTAAAGGTGCTATTCTAAGAGAGTCATTATCTAATATTTTTTTTATTTTTTTTATTTTTCCAAAATTATAGTCATTGGCAAAAAGCCCCTGTAAGGCTACATTTTGTAAGTAATTTACGAGGCTTATTGCAGCAGTATTCCAACTTTGTTCCGTACTCCAAATTGGTAAGTTTTTTGTTTTGCTGTAATAATTTTTTACTATTGCAAAATAATTAATATTTGCACTATCTATCTTTAATGTATCTCTATTAGCATTGCTAAGCGTAGTAGATATGAGTGTTTGTAAATTTTCATCTTTTGCCGAAGGGGTCACTATTTCGTAACCATCATCAGATACATTTTTATTATTACATGCCACTAAACCAGTTATGAAAAAAACTATTACTGGGCTAAAAAATTTGTAAGGGAAATGCATAGCTAAGTAAGTTATAACATGAAGATAGATTTTCAAAATGAATTTTCAAGCATATATTGAGTAATTTGCAAGAGAAACAGCAGTAAATATAGTATGAAATATTACATAATAGCAGGCGAAGCAAGCGGTGACCTGCATGGAAGCAATCTTTTAAAAGAAATACACAAGTTAGACACAGCCGCAAAAATAAATTGCTGGGGAGGCGAAAAAATGGAAGCTGCTGGTGCTACTTTAATTAAGCACTACCGAGATTTAGCATATATGGGTTTTGCAGAGGTGCTGAAAAACCTCCCTACTATTTTTAAGAATATCACATTTTGCAAAAAAAATATTTTAGCTTTTAAGCCAGATGTGTTGGTACTAATAGACTACCCAGGTTTTAATATGCGCATTGCAAAATGGGCGAAAGAAAAAAATATAAAAATTGTTTATTACATATCTCCTCAAATATGGGCATGGAAAGAAAGTAGGGTGCATGCTATAAAAAGAAATGTGGATAAAATGCTGGTGATACTTCCTTTTGAGAAAGATTTTTACAGAAATTTCGATTACGAAGTAGACTATGTGGGGCATCCACTTGCAGAAGTAGTAAGTCATTTTAAAGCTTTGCATACACATATAAAAAAAGAAAATATTGTTGCCTTACTGCCAGGTAGTCGGAAGCAAGAAATAACGGTAAAATTGCCTATAATGCTTACTGTGGCTAAGCATTTTCCTACATACAAATTTGTGGTAGCAAAAGCACCAGGGCTAGAGGATAGTTTTTATGATCATATTTTAAAGCCCTATACAAACGTTGAAAGCGTGAGCAATGAAACCTATTTATTACTTATGAAAGCCAAAGCGGCATTGGTAACAAGTGGTACGGCTACCTTAGAAACTGCCCTATTTGCTGTGCCAGAAATTGTTTGTTACAAAGGTGGAAAAATATCGTATGAAATAGCAAAGCGACTTATAAAAATAAAATTTATTGGACTTGTAAATTTAATAATGGATAGAGAGGTTGTTAAAGAATTAATACAAGATGAATTGAACGAAAAAAATATAGTAAATGAGTTGAAATTATTATTAAACGAAACGGATAATTCAAAAAAACTACAAGATGATTATAAAAGTTTGTTTAGCTTATTAGACGAAGGCGGGCATGCATCTGTAAATGCTGCCTTAAAGATTTGGGAGTTTGTAAAATACTAATGCCTCAACAATCTAAAAACCAACACAACCATTGCAAACAAAAATAATAAAATAGAAATTCTATTAATACCATGCATGTACGACATCCATTGTGTAGGTTTATAGTTGGGGTCTTTTTTTACTAAATATAAATATTGCCCTATTTGTTTTAAAATGCTCATTCTTGGGTAATTAAAAATTACAAATTGAAATGTTAAAGAAAATACGGTAGAAAACTTTTGATGGTTTCGAAACGTAAATTACACAAACAAAATAAAAAATGAAAAATATATTATTTGCAGTTACCCTATTTTTAGCTTTTGGTTGTAATGCACAAAAAAATAAAGTTACTAAACAATCAAAATACGCAGTTGTAAAAACGGATGAAGAATGGAAAAAAATGCTTACGTCTTTGCAATATGATGTAGCAAGAAAAGCAGGCACAGAAAGGTCTTTTTCTGGTACATATTGGAACAACCATGAAGAAGGAAATTATAATTGTATTTGTTGCAGCCAATTGTTATTTACAAGCAAAACAAAATTTGAAAGTGGTACAGGATGGCCAAGTTTTTGGCAATCTGCTGTGCAAAAAAATGTAGAAGAGAAAACAGATAACACAGCAGGAATGAGCCGTACCGAAGTAAATTGTAGTAATTGTGGGGCACACCTTGGGCATGTGTTTGACGATGGCCCTAAGCCTACGGGGTTAAGATATTGTATGAATAGTGCATCTTTGAAATTTGTAAAAAAGTGAGAAGGTTTAAAATTAAAGGTTTCAAAAAAAGCCTTTTTACCTCCTCGGCAAAAAATAGCTTCAAAATTTGTAGGTTTAAAGTTTTAAATTTTTAACATGTAGCTTTATTAAAATGACGTAAATAATCAAAAAATTGAAAAAAATAATTAAAAAACATTCCTTAGCCGTACGATGGATGCATTGGATAAACTTCCCTTTGCTCACCATTATGATATGGAGTGGTATTTTAATTTATTGGGCAAATGATGTGTACAAACTTAGCTGGGCTAATAAAACCTTGCTTAAATTTTTTCCTGATAGTATTTACAAAGCACTCAATATCCCATTTAGGCTAGCAGAAGGTATGAATTTGCATTTTTACTTTATGTGGTTTTTTACTATTAATGGAGTTGTGTATTTTTTTTACTTACTTTTTTCTAAGGAGTATAAATTAATTTTTCCTAATAAGCTTTGTTTAAAAGAAGCATGGCAAGTAATTTTGCATGATTTGCATATTAGGAAAGGATTGCCACCTCAGCAAAAATACAATGCTGCACAACGGCTAGCTTATACTGGTATTATTTTTTTAGGTTTTGCAGTAGTTATTACAGGCTTGGCGGTATATAAACCTGCTCAGTTGTATTGGCTTTGCAATATGCTAGGTGGCTACGAGTGGGCGAGGATAGAACATTTTACAATTACAATTTTATTTATACTATTTTTTATAGTGCATATTGTACAAGTAGCCATTGCAGGTTGGAGAAATTTTAGTAGCATCATTACTGGTTTTGAAGTTGTAAAAGAAAACCAATCATCATCTATAAAAGAGGAGGTAGAAAATGAAAAATGAATCTATTTTGGTAAATGATAGTTTTGTAAAACGTAAAACAATTTTTGCTTTTATTGTTTTTGCATTATTTATAGGCATCAGTATTTTTGCTTGGAAAAAATTACAACAACAACCAAAGGTTGATGGAGCATTGTTACCCCTTCGCAAAGGATTAGAATTAAATGAGTTTATTTTTGCAAACTTTGTGTTTAATGATAAACACTTGAGCAAAGTGTATTCTAAAAACTTAGCAGCTGCAAGGGTACGTGTAAATGGAGATGTTGGTTTAAAAAATAATATTGATACTGCAAATTGGAAATTAAACTTAGTAAAAAGTATTGGCGATACACTGCAAATAACTTTAGCAGAAATAAAAGCCCTACCAAAAACAGAAATTACATTCGATTTTAAATGCATAGAAGGCTGGAGCCAAATTACACATTGGGGCGGCGTACGATTTAGCGATTTTATAAATAAATACGGACTTAGCAAACAAAGCCATTTGAAATACGTAGGCCTGCAAACCCCTGATAGCGCCTATTACGTAGGGGTGGATATGCCTAGCATGATGCAAGACCAAACAATACTATGCTACGAAATGAATGGGCAACCACTACCCATGAACCAAGGTTTTCCACTTAGATTAATTATACCAGTAAAGTATGGGGTGAAACATTTAAAAAGAATAGGTACTTTGTTTTTTGCTCATACAAAGCCTAGAGATTATTGGTATGAGCTTGGGTATGATTATTATTGTGGCATGTAAAGTTAAACTTTTTTAAAAATTTACTTCCTATATTTTGCAATAATTGCTTACCAAAACTTTATGCTAAATGAAAACAAATACCTCAAAAAATATTTTTTAGTTCTATCTTTTTATGATTAGCAATTTTTACATAAGGTTAAAATAATAGCTATGAAAGTCTTAATGAATGCAACATAATAGCCCAAGAAAGTGGAGATGCTACGTTGAAGAAAATGCCAACTATTATAAATTTTGCAGCATTTTTGGCATGGGCGTTTCCAAAATAAATCTTATTAAAACTTTTTATTGCAATCTTTATTCAAAAAATAATTTACCCATCTCAATTTCTTTTTTATATTAAAGGGCTATGTTTATATCTTAGTTGGTAATGTATCAACTTTATAAAGTTTTAAACTAAATTTAATTTTAAATCAGTATAAAATAATTTTAATAAGATTTCATAAAATTACTTTTGTATTAAAACTATGCATTTTGAAAAAAATATTGATTACTCTTTTTTTTGAATTATTTGCCTGTTTTGTAATGGCGCAAACTGTTGTAGACACAGAGCCTGCTTATAAAAGGTTGCCAAATGTGCCACCATTTACAATTACATTATTAAGTGACAGTAGTATTTTTGCCAAAGAAGATTTAAAGAAAAGGAAACAAACACTCATCTTTTTATTTAGCCCAGATTGTGGGCATTGTGAACATACAACAACAGAACTTTTAGCTAAATACGAATCTTTTAAAAAAATTCAAATTGTAATGGTAAGCAATATGGCTTATTATATAGTAAAAAAGTTTTACGAAAAATTTAATATCGCTGCCTATCCTACTATAAAAATTGGAATAGATAAAAGTTATTTTTTGGGTTCATTTTATAAGCTTACCAGTTATCCAACAATTTTTTTGTATAATAAAAAAGGAAAGTATAAAGCTACCTTTAACTCTAGCAATACCATAGAAGATATTATAGCTGCATTATAAAAAAGTGCAATAAAAAAAGTAGCCAACCATAATGCGATTTTTATTTTCGAAAATATTAGTAGAAATAAAATTATAATGCATGTAGACATTAATAATCCGCTTTAAACTAGATTTTGTTTACTATTATAAATTTCTCAAATTTGTATAATGAACACAAATAAAATTATTATTACGATTGACGGTTGGTCATCTTGTGGTAAAAGTACATTAGCAAAGCAATTGGCAAAAGAATTAAACTATGCATACATAGATAGTGGAGCTATGTACCGTGCGGTTACTTTATATTTTTTGCGTAATCATATTGACTGGACAGATGATTTGGAAGTAAAAAATGCATTAAATGAAATTACCTTATCATTTGAGCCAAATGCAAAAACGGGCGATTCAGAAATATTTTTAAATGATGAAAATGTGGAGTACCTTATTAGAGATTTAATAATAGCAGATAAAGTAAGTGATATAGCTGCAATAGCCGCAGTGCGTACGTTTGCAGTAGCACAACAACAATTAATGGGGTCAAAAAAAGGAATAGTAATGGATGGTAGAGATATTGGTACAACTGTTTTTCCTACTGCTGAATTAAAATTTTTTATGACAGCCGATATAACTGTAAGAGTAGAACGTAGGTTTAAAGAAATGTTTGAAAAAAACCCTAATATAATTTTAGAAGAAGTAATGCATAACTTAGAAATGAGAGATTATATAGACTCTCACAGAGAGGTAAGCCCTTTAAAAAAAGCAGAAGATGCAATAGTGCTAGACAATACTAATATAGGTATGGAAGAGCAATTAGAAATTGCTTTAAAATTAGTAAACCAATCTATCAGCTAGTTTTAGATTACTTTAGTTAAATATTCTTCTTTTAAAATTGTTAGTTTTTCTACATTGTTTTTTATAGCAGCTATTTTGTTTATTACGGCTTCTACCATTGCATCGGGGCAGCTTGCACCACTACTTATCAATATTTTTATTCCACTTTTTTTAGATAAAAAATTTACAGTTTCTTTTTCAGTATGAGTATGTAGGTCGAAATGAAAAATAGAATTATCTTCTGTGATTTTATCTGCTCCATTTATAAAATAGGTCGGAAGTTTTTCTTCGCATAGCTCTACCAAATGTGAGGTATTGCTGCTGTTGTAGCCACCTACTACAATGGCAAAATCTGCTTCTTGCTCTAGTAAACCATACAATGCGGATTGATTATCGAGTGTAGCATAACAAAGAGTATCTCTTGTATCAGCAAATCTTTCTGCAATATTGGTATCTGATAATTTATATTTTTCAACCATTATATTTTTCAAATAATCAGCAATGGCTTGTGTATCGCTGGCTAGCATTGTAGTTTGGTTTATAACTCCTATTCGTGCTAGGTCTTTTTCTACATTAAAATTGGTAGAAAATCTATCTTCAAATTCTGTATAAAATTGTGCTGCATTTTTTTCGCCAGTTATATATTTGCTAAGCGCTATTGCTTCTTTCATATCATTTACAATAACGGTAGGTGTATTTTTTGCTGCATGAGAAAAGGTAGCACGAGTTTCTTCATGCGTAGGTTTGCCATGTACAATTACGGTGTAGTTTTTTTTGGCTATTTGGTCGCCTCGGTTCCATACTTTTTCTACAAATGGGCAAGTAGTGTTGTATTTTTCGGTAGAAATGCCTAGTGCTTTTATTTTTTCTTCAATTAATAATGTTGTACCAAATGCTGGAATGATTACTACGTCTTCGGCAGTTAATGATTCAAAAGGAATAAGCATATTGCCTTTTGTATCTTGTAAAAATTGTACACCACGAGCCAATAAATCTGCATTTACTTGTGGGTTGTGTATCATTTCGCTTAGCAGAAAAATACGCTTGTTAGGGTTTTCATCAATCGTTTTAAAAGCAATTTCTATTGCGTTTTCTACCCCATAACAAAATCCAAAATGGCGTGCAAGATAAATTTGTACATCACCCAAATCTAATAGGGTAGAGGTAAAATCTTTCTTCATTTTATCAGCCTCTTTTCTTTTTTCTTTAATGGCAGATATTAAAGAACTTTTATAAGTAAATGGTATTGTAAATTGTTTCATAATAAAAATTGATTACAAAGGTACGTTTTACCGTAAATTGCCAACTTCATTTTGTTATAACATTATATAAAAATTTAAAATGAGTGATAGTTTTTTTACAACTTCTGCATTTTTAAAAAATGCAAATATGTACGAAGTAAATATTCGTCAGTATACAACAGAAGGAACTTTCAACGCATTTGCTACGCATTTGCCAAGACTAAAAGATATGGGTGTAGAAATATTGTGGCTAATGCCAATACATCCAATTGGATTGTTAAATAGAAAAGGATCATTGGGAAGTTATTACTCCGTACAAAACTTTGAAGCTGTAAACCCTGAGTACGGTACGCAAAATGATTTTATAAACTTAGTGCAAAATATACATGCGCTTGGTATGAAAATAATTATAGATTGGGTGGCCAACCATGCAGCTTGGGACAATGTATGGACAAAAAACAATCCTGAATTTTTTTTAAATGATGAACAAGGAAATTTTAAAAATGCATTTGATTGGGATGATGTAATACAAATAAACCATGCAAACGAAGGGGAACAAAAAGCCATGACCAATGCTATGAAGTATTGGGTTACCAATTATGACATAGATGGTTTTCGTGCAGACCTTGCACACCTTACGCCACTACCATTTTGGATAAACGCACGCTTACAATTAGCGCCATTTAAAAAAGATTTAGTATGGCTTGCAGAAACTGAAGAGCCAAGCTATCACCAAGCATTTGATATTTCTTATACCTGGAAATGGATGCATGCCGTAGAACTATTTTGTAAAAAGGAAAAATCGTTATCAGATTGCGTTGCCATTTTACAAGAGCATAAAAATATTTTTCCTGCAAATGCATTACGGTTATTTTTTACAGCCAACCATGATGAAAATAGTTGGAATGGCACCGAGTTTGAAAAGTATGGATTGTTTGCACAAGCCCTTGCAGTATTTGCATGCACATATATAGGTATGCCACTTGTGTATAGCGGGCAAGAACTACCAAATAAGAAAAGATTGCAATTTTTTGATAAAGACCCAATAGAATGGCAACCCACTATTGAGTTGCATAATTTTTATAAAATACTGTTTGCGCTTCGTAAAAGAAATGTTGCATTATACTTATCTAAAAATACAACCATCATTTTCTTTGAAGATTTATTATATAAAAATATTTTAGCATACCAACTAAAAAATGAAAATGAAGAAGTTATTGTGTTTTTAAATATGAATGATGAAAGTATTTTAGAGTACATACATTTACCTATGGCAAGTGGTTTGTATAAGAATATTTTTACAGAAATAGAAGAGGATATACCTAATAAATATTTATTGAAATTAGATGTGGGTCGGTATGTTGTTTTTGAAAAATTGATGTAGATAAGTCAATTGAAAAATTAAAAACTGTATAAATCAGATGCACCGGCACTAACCACCGCAGCTTTAAACCGATTGGTTTTTTTTATGGCTAAATAAACCATCATACCACCACGGCTCCACCCATGTATGCATATCATGCTCGTATCTGCATTGGGTATTTGTGTGAGCGCAGGTAATAAATTAAGCACATCATATATATCGGCTCCGACAAATTCATCTTTGCCCTCACTATCAGGCCCACCACGGTATTGCGACGCAATAACCACATACCCCAATGCGGCCATGCGTTGCAAATAAAGTTGTTCAAAACTATTAAGCGAACCAAAAGCCCTGTTGCCACCCCTGCAATAAATAAGGCAAGGATATTTTTTATTGGTTGCTCTTGGTTGAGATATATAGCCACTTATTTTTAAACCATCGATTAGGTAAGTAATTTTTTGTAAAGTTGTTTCCCTTAATACAGAATCCGTATTTTAAAACGCTTTTGAAAATATACTTTATCACTATCCTCTATTGCATGAGGGAAATTGGTTATAATTTTTCCATCTTGCGCTTGCAACAATAAAAAGTTGATGGCGAATAAAAAACACAAAAATACTTTCTTCATCTTATCTGTTTTATTAAAAAATAAATAGGCAACTCAATATTTCTATTTATCGTTTTATATTTAATTTAGGCAAAGCTTCATTCTTTTTTAGGTAGCGGTCAAACCAATCCCAAATCGGTTCTTTAAAATATTTAATGTTATTTAAGGAGTGTATACCGCCTTCGTATAATATAAATCTTACAGGTTTTTTTAACGCATACATTTTACCCACAAAGGCAATTACATCGCTTGCATCTACACTTACATCTGCCGTACCGTGCATGATAAATAATGGCGTTTTAGCAACTGTTTTTTCAGGCCAGTATAAAGGGCTTCTTGCCTGCAATGCGGCTATTTTATTGTTAGAATATTGAGGGATATGATCTTTAAAAAAAACTTCCCATTCGGCACTGTCTTTACGGTTGAATACATCGAACATATCGGCAACACCACTGTTAATTACAGCGGCTTTAATGTTGGTAAGCGTTTGCAACGATTTACAAATCATTAATCCCCCACGGCTTATGCCATACATACCAATTTTAGATGTATCGGCATTTTGCCATTGGCTCAATACTGGTATGCAGTTAATTACATCATTTACATCTTTACCACCAAATTCATCTAACCCTTCCGAGTTTGGTTTGCCCCTGTATTGCGAAGCAATCACCACATACCCTTTGCTTGCAAATTCACTCAGCAATGTCATGGTAAAAAAATCAATAAGACTCAATGTGTCTGCACCCCCTCTGCAAAAAATAATACAGGGATACTTGCCTGCTTGCTTTGGTTCGGCAACAAAGCCTTCTATTTTTAGCCCATCACTTAAATAAATAATCCTACTAACTTTTGTACTATCAAAAATTTTTACAAAGGCAGGTATTCGTTTAATGCGAAATTGTTTAATACTATCGGGTATGGTAATTTCTGTAGATGAAATAATTTTTCCATCCTGTGCAAAGCAGAATGCTGCTATTATATACGATACTATATTACATATAATTATTTTCATTTTTTATTGGTATTTATTGACTGAATATTTTGCTTTTCATTTCAGCCGCCTTAAATTCCTCCCACTAATAAAATACAGTAGCAAGCTTATTCCAAAAAGTATTAAAAAATTCAAAAAAATAGTAATTGAAATAGCAGCATGATGCAGCGTTTCAAAAACAGGAAAACTATCATATCTTTTCTTTGTCAATTTTCCATCAAAAAATAAAGCAGGAAAATAAGCATCGTGTAATTTTATATGTAAATCTTTTGATTGCCAGATAAACTGGTGGTTGGCAAATGCATCATTTTCGGCAAGCCTAGCAAAGTTACCATCTAAAGCTGCCGCAGGGTTAATGATGGTGGTAAAGTTTACATACTGCTGACGGCTTTCTATGGCATTAAAATATTTATTTACTGCAAGCGTATTGCTGTCATCCATCA
>JAYUJS010000703.1:0-1725 GCA_043765095.1 Ferruginibacter sp. | reverse complement strand
GTACTAAAACCCATAAAGGTTTACTTTAAGTAAATATAGGTAAAAATCTTAGGGCAGGGAGTAGCCCGAGGGCTTAATGCAGTAAATTAATAATAGAATTTTACTTCACATTACATAACCTATTATCATCAATAACTTTAATACAAATTACAAAAAAGCTAAATGCAAACTCAAGATATTTATGTTTTAAAAAATGTATTTGATGAAAATGAATTTTCTTAGTATGAAATAAATAAAAACGACATTATTGAAACATATAAATATACTTTTTTAAATGCGGACTTAAAACTTCGTTTAGAATTTTAAATTTTGATTTCTAATTTTAAAATTGATGTCTTATATTTGCGCTGGCAAGTCTTATACGACCAGCTCCTATTTAACTCCCTCAGGACCGGAAGGTAGCAAGGGTAGATGGTTGAGCGGTGCGATGTAAGTAACTTGCCATTTTTAATTTTAAGTAGGTTTTGTATTGCATCATTTTTAAAACAATGCAAAAGTTTTATATTTTAAACTGTTTCACTCTTTTTCATTATTATTTTTTAACATCTTCCCCTCGCTTTTTTTACAATTTTTTACTTCGTTAATTTTAACATTGTTTAATAATATTGGCAAATAATTTGAACACATTTCTGATAAAAAATTTACAAGTTTATATTGATTTAGATTAAATTTTTCTTTGTTAAACCTCGAAACATTTTCAAATTTATTTTTGCTAATGTCAGAAAGCATAAAATAATGAAATAAATATATTTACAATCCAAAATCTACAACACCGTACACACCACCAAATTGAGCACACCATACTACAGCATATCTATACTGTGTAATATTTACATTGGTTGGTACAATCCATGTACGTGCGCCACTTGTTTGCCCTGTTGTACTTAGCGGTGCTATCTGCACTGCCCCAGTTACATTTGTTGCATTGTTGTTAAGGTAAATTCTTAAATCAGGAGCACTAGCTACAGAAAAAGTAGAGGTAGTTTGCAAAACCAAATTTCCATTTTCAAATTTTAATTTGGCCATACCAGTACTATTTTGTCCTACAAAACTACCACGTCTAATTACCTGTATTGTGGTAGGCATACTTTGTATACCGACAGCAGTTGCTGTTACGTTTGCAGTACTATAACCAATACCCGTAACCACCCCCATACTGTTCACTTGCACAGCAGCGTTGTTACTATTCCATGTAAAAGTTAAACCGTTAATAGTTTCTCCTGCAAGGTTTTTACCTACTGCGGTTAAATTAGTTGTTCCATTTAATAAAACTTCTTGAGTAGCTACAGGAGTAATGGTAACCGTAGCAAGTGCATTACTATTTACAATAACTGTAAGCAATGCAGAAGTAGATGTTAAAGTATTATTATAGGTAGCTTTAATAAAAGTTTGCCCAGTACTTAATGCAGTTGCAAGCCCTTGTTGGTTTACAGATGCTACTGATGCATTGCTACTCATCCAAATAATACCTGTGATAGGAGTAGGAGCTAGCACCCCTGCATTATTAAAATAATTTAAACTAAACTGTGCTGTTTCGCCTACTAGTTTACTACTTGTAGAAGGAGTGATATCCAAAAATTCCGGAACGGTAACAATAGGTGCAACAGGCACTTCTTCTACATTTTTTTTGCATGAAATAAATATAAAAATTACCAATGCAAATAATATTATTTTTTTCATTTTTTTAATTTTATTTTTTAAAAAATTTAATTTGAAAGTTTCTTA
>JAYUJS010000702.1:0-4607 GCA_043765095.1 Ferruginibacter sp. | reverse complement strand
CGTAAGCTTTATCACTCGTTTATTTTTAGCAAGCCTAATGATGTACATATTATCATAATCATTGTCTGGTATTGCTGCAATGTCTACATTACAAAGTGCTTTTACAATTTTGGGTATAGCGTCTGTATGGCTTACTACTAGTACTTTCTTTCTATCTTGCAATGCCAATACTATTATCATTTTATTTAAACTATCTTGGTTTTGATGGTCATATATAAGTGCAGGCACGCCCGCAGCGGTGGCCGTTGGCACAGCTGTAAGTTGAGTACGCTGAAAAGTACTTACAAAAATTCTATTCGGTTTGCTTGCTCCAAAATAAGTGTTTAAGTCTTGCGCACGCTGAAAGCCTTGCTCTGTGAGGCTTGGGTTATTACCTTGGTCTAATCTTTTTTCTGCATGGCGCACAATGTAGTAGGTACTTGTATGGCAAGAAGAAAAGATGATGGCAATAAATAGAATTTGTAATAGTTTCATGCTTATAAATTTATAAATTATTTTTATCTTGCTCCGCCGCATCCTTCAATATATACTTGTACTTTGCTACCATTATTAGCTCTAAAACCTGGGCTTAATGTTATTTTATTTGCAGCATCTAATTTTACATTTGCGCCTGTACCAATTTGCACTGTTGCAGTAATGGTATTACTAGTTTCAAATTTTTTAAGATAATTAGCACCAACAATACCAGTTACAGTTTGGTCGTTTATACAATACGCAGGGCATAATTTTGCCCACCAAGTACCCCACCTGTTTGAGGTTCTAGCATACTCTGTAGAAACCCAAAAAGTTCTATCATCTTCTGGGTCTACATAGCAACTTGAATAATCTCCAAACCTAGTATTAGCTTTAGCAACCTCTCCACTTTTGTATACATAAGACTCAAAAGAGCCAGAACCACTCCTTCTAACTGAAATTGCAGAAGAGGGAAAACCAGTAGTATAAAAAGTATTATATCCAATACAAATATCATTAACGCTATTTATAGCAACCCATGGAAACCCAGCTGCAATTGCTCCCGAAGCATCTCCTATTCTTAGCGTCTCTATATGGCTGCCTGCAAATGGATTTACCGCTACCACTTGTATGGAACTATATGTAGGGGCAACAGCTGGCAAACCAATACCCTGACTAAACCATAATACGCCATTTCTGTAAACCGCACTTTGTATCCGAGGGTCATTCAAATCAATTCTTACAGCAGTGCCTAGCTGCGGCCCTCCATTTGGCCCTCCCCAACCAGTGCCCACATTTATTGTATTACCCAATGCAAGCAGTGGTGCAGCTGCGGTACCTGTCATGTTAAATATTTTTACAAAGCCATTGCCTCCTGAGTTATAGTTAAAGTTTGACATTAACCACATTCTATCTTCATTTATATCATAATTCGTACTAGGCGAAATAGAGCGATAAGCACTATAATCCCAGTAAGGAATACTTAGGCCAGCCCCAATATACCCTTGACTTTTATTTATGGCCCAAACTCGGCCATAATTTGAGCCAGCAGCTATTGTAAACATATTACCAGTAATAACAATCCAGTTTTTATTTATTCCTACTTCTGGATAATCAAACCAATTGGCATTTGCAGCATCTGCATCTACTGCATACTGCCACCAACCACCTGTAGGGTCTGGCGTTTGAGAAATAGCAATTATAAAAGAAGAGTTAGCACTAGTTCGTGTAGCAGCGCCTACAAAAACCCACCTATGAGCATAAGGGTCATAATGTATTTTAGGGTCAAACACATCTGTAATACCAAGTACGCTAAAAAAACTTACAAAAGTTTGTTCGCTTACAAAACCACCTTGCTTGTTAGAAATCCGAATATAGGTATTGGTAGTGCTTACCACATGGTCAAAGCCTACTCCACCATTTGCATCCGATGGCTCGTATCTAAAACCTCCAATATCATTATTTATTACTCCTTCAAAGGTTGTACATGGAAACGCTTCTGTATTTTCAGTTCTAGCATTTATATTTTTTATAGGCAATGCAGGAGGTAAAATTGTTTGTATTTTTTGCATAGGCGAAAAGGAAGTCACTACATTATTAGCTTTCATTTTTTTTTCATTTTCTTCATCACCTTCTTCTGGTGCAACTTTTCCTTCAAAAGGTTTAGGTCTTAATTTTTCGGCTTTGGCTAATTCTAAAAAATTTACACTAATAGCATTGACTGTTTCTGTTCTGCTTTTAGGTTGGTCTTGTTGTGCAAACAATTCAATATTTTGCAAGCAAAAAACGATAAAGAAATATAATATATTATTTTTCATAATTATTTATTTTTATGATCTACAATTAATTTTAATATTTCTATTTCTTTTTTCATTTCAATGATGTATAAGGTCAACTCTTCTATTTTCTGCATCATTTTTGTTTGTACCTCACCCACTTTTAAGCCATTTATTTGTATTTCTTCGGCACTTGGTATTTCGGGTAAATGATTGTTTTCTTTTATGTATTTTTCTACATCTTTTAATGAAGGAAGTTTGTAATCCTTTGCAAAAACATAATCTGCCCAACCTGTTTCTACTACTACTTCTTTGCTTCTTATATTACCATTAACAGCTAGCTTATAACCAGCTGTATTAGTAGTTCCAATACCTACTGCTCCGCCAAGGTTATCTGCTAAATATACTTTTGCATTATCTTTACCTCCACGTATATAAGTATCTTCACTAAAACTATAATTGAAATGCGATGTGTGTGTTGTGCCAGAAAACGTTGCAGTACCATCAAATGCGGTGCCCCTTAAAACACTAAGAGTTGCCCCTGGTGTGGTTGTGCCAATCCCTATATTTCCTGCGGTAGTTAAAACCATTTGTGGAAAGCCGTTATTTGTAGAAAACCATAAATTGTTATTAGTGTGCGTTTGTAAATATGCTCCCCCCGCAACCGTATAAAAACCAATTTTGGTTACTCCAGTTGGGTCTTGTTGTGATATACCAATACCAGCCTGACTTACTGTTAGCTTTTCTGTAGGAGTTATTGTTCCCACACCAACATTTTGTGCAAATACATTGTTGCACAAAATCAAAATAGCAATCGTTGTAAAAATTTGTAAAGATTTCATTTGTTGTAAATTTTTTGATTATAAAATATAGCACACTAATGTACCATGCCTTAAATAAATACAAGCTGTATTTTAATTATACGGCAATAAAATTTAGTAATCGGATAGGGGGATATAAAAAAGAAAATAATTATAAAGCACAAAACATTTGCTTCACCAATTGTTTTTTTCTTCTGCTTATGCTACAGATAGTGCCATCTTTTAAATGCACTATACCATTAGCTTCTATGTGTGCTACAAAAAATTTATTTACCAAGTGAGATTGGTGTATGCGTATAAAATTATTGTCGCTCAAAGCATTTGCACAAGCACTAAGTGTTTTTGCAATTACAATGGGGTTTTGGTTGGTAAAAAATAGCTTTGTGTAGTTACTGCTTGCTTCGCACCTAATAATTTTATTTGTATCTAGGTAATGCTTTCCTATAAATCTGTTAATAGATGTTGATGGTAGCATGTTGAAATTTTTACTAATCGTTAATAGAAATTGTTAGTAGTATTTCAAGGATAGGTTTTTTAAAGAAGAAAAAAATTCAAATAAAGCTTTTTTATTAGTTGGCTCATAAATGTACAACAAATATTAAGCCAACGATTGTTTTTTTAAGTGTCTCCAAATAAAATTTGAGTTGCCTTTTTTATTTTTTGTTTCTTTCTTTTTCAAAAGTAATACAGCTACAATTCTTTATTTAAAATACTCTACGAATGTGGCATAATAATCTACCAATAAAAAATGATATTGTATTTTTATATTGCTAAGTTTTATGTTTTAAATATGTGGGAATGTAATCAACCGCTATCCTATATTTTTTTGAATAAAAATATTAATTCTCTAACATAAAAAATTGTATAATATTTTTAATCTTTCAAGTTTGTGTTTATGCACAAGGTTAATTGTGCAATAACTTGCAATAGTAGGCTTTGATTATTGAATGACCATTATTTTGAATACAGGATGAAAAACTAAAGCCTGTAAGGTTAAATCTTACAGGCTATTGCAAATTATTTTTTTAAATTATTTTTTTACACTTGGCGCTACACTCCCTGTAACATCATTCTTTTTCTCGGCTATTTTTTTTAGTTCTATCATCTCAAGGCTAGTACCTTTTACATTTTCAATATTTTTATTAACGGCTTTATGTGGTGCTATCATTTCTAAGCTTGTACCTTTTGTGTCTACAACTTTTGGTGCAGTTATTTTGGTTTGTATTATATCATCTAACGATGAAGCTATTGCTGATTTGCTATATCCAACCCTTTTACTTTCAGGCAAATTATAAGCAGGTGGGTCTACATATTGCCCTTTATCATTTACTAATTTTTCAGCAACAGCTACAAAAGGAAATTTTTTCATATGTTCATCATTTCTTACACCCTTTACTTCCCAACTTACTTTTACATTTGGTTTATTTGTTTCTATTTCAAACTGATTATTTTTTACTTCTTTGTTAATAATTGCTTGTGCAAAAGTGCCAATTACAGTAAGTTGATACCTAAAATCTTTATTAATTGCTTCAAAATAATCGGGTAGAAATACTATTAC
>JAYUJS010000701.1:0-1729 GCA_043765095.1 Ferruginibacter sp. | reverse complement strand
GTCGTTTGCTTTTCACTATTCGTAGTAATTCAAAACTTTGTATTAAAACCATTTTTTTATAGCATTATTCAAGATAAAAGTGTTGCTGACCCCATTATCATTTTTATTGCTTCTATACTATTATTAGTTAGCTATTACTATTTATTCCGTTCATATGATAAAAGAAAAATAACAGAGCTATCCATAAAACATTTACTCAAAGAAATGTTTGGGGGTTTTATTTTTGGTTTTTCGACAATTTCATTATCTATTTTCATTTTATACTTATTAGGGTATTATCAAGCTATTGGTATTTCAACAACTCACTACTCCATAAAGTTTTTCACTGTATTAATATTTGCTGCATTAGTTGAAGACTTATTTCATAGAGGATTAATCGTAAGAGAGATAGAAAATTGGTTAGGCACTAACATAGCCATTGTCATAGCAATGTTGGTAGAATTACAACACATTTTTAATCCCAATTCCAACCTATTTAGTCTTTCTTTATATTTGATTTGGGGGTTTACCATGGCAATGATGTTTATCTATACTAAAAGAATATGGCTACCTTATTTCTTCCATATAGGTTGGAATTTTGCTCAGCCTTTTTATGGCTCTAATCTTACAGGGACAAATGATATGGGCAGTATCATTCAATCAAAATTTAATGGCCCTGAACTATTAACAGGTGGTGCAGTTGGAATTGAGGGTTCAATTTTTACAGCAACTTTTCTTTTATTTATCGGAATAGCACTTTACTATCTTGCCAAAAATGAGGGCAAAATTGTAAAAGGCAAATTGTTTAAAAGATGAATTTGAAAGATGCTTTTTTAAGAAACTGTTTAAATTAATTATCTTTTAAGGGGTTCTTCCATGTAGCATAATCGTGAAGTTTATTCAGGAGTAATACGAGAAGTAGATTATAGTTAGAAAATAAGAATTAGGCTAAGAGGTAGACGGAGAAAAAGAGAAAACAATTTTATAGGAAATCCTCTTTTTCTCCTTTGGGCTTCTAGTTAAAACTTAAATAAAACCAATTTGCTCAAAGATGTTTTCTAGAAAATAAGAACCGTTTTAAACTAATTATTTTTTAGTACTTGTACCTTTTTCCAACTTTCATTACGCAATATTGAAAATATTTAATTAACTCAAACAGCTTCTAAGTCTTGATAACTATTTTTCACCAAAGATTATAGGTGAAGTAAATTACCAATATATTAAAGTCGTAAAAATAAAGGGGCAAGAAGTCTCTTGGCATAATCACGAAAATGAAGATGAATTGTTCCTTCTCCTAAAGGTGCGTGGTACACGCAACAACAATGATTATGTATTTCGTATTTATTGAAGTCTTCATGCGCCTGAGGCGCATTACGGGCTTTCCCCTACTATTCAGTATAAGCTCAGCAAATATTCTTACTCAACAATAATTTGAAGTTTGGTACAAAGGTGGCGTATTAGCAATTTTTTAAATTATAATGCTGATATGACAGTACAAAAACTGTATCATTTTAGGTATTGGTTACCAAATATATTAGTTTACGTAATATTAGTTTTATATCATATATATTTGTGTTGTATGCTATTTTATTATACCTCTTACGCATACTTAAACAACCAAAATAAATGAAATTATTCTTAATTGGACTAGCACTAATCTTCACGATTCCTTTTGCTTCAAATTCGCAAACTGTAAAACTAAAATATTCAGAAGGCTATATTCCAACAAACGATACAGTAAAGATTTTTT
>JAYUJS010000700.1:0-1733 GCA_043765095.1 Ferruginibacter sp. | reverse complement strand
TGGTAAAAGTTGCCAATGGTGTTGCAGCTAATTGTCCTAATGATGAAGCTAAAAATATATTTAATATTCCTGCTTGGCTTACCAAAATGGTGGAAAATAATTGGTTGGGAGATAAGACTGGGCAAGGTTTTTTTAAGAAAACAAAAAGTGCTGATGGTGCAAAAGATATTGATGTATTGAATTTAACAACGTTGGAATACGAGCCTCGTAAGAAAGCAAAATTTGCAACGCTTGAAGCAGCAAAACCAATTGAAGATTTAAAAACAAGGTTAAAAGCATTGAATGCTGGGCAAGATAAAGCAGGAGAATTTTATCGTTCGTTTCACAATGCGTTGTTCTCCTATATTTCTCACCGCATACCCGAAATAAGCGATGAAATATATAGAGTAGATGATGGTATGATGGCGGGCTTTGGTTGGGAGATAGGTGCGTTTGAAAGTTGGGATACACTTGGTGTGGCCAAAACCGTAGAAGCCATGAAGGCAGCGGGTTGCAGCGTGGCCACTTGGGTGGATGATATGCTTGCAAAAGGAATAAAAACTTTTTACAAAGCAGAAAATGGAAAAAAATATTGTTACGATAATGCAACGGGAGCGTACAAAGAAATGCCGGGTGGTAATTCATTTATTGTAATGCGCAATTTTGAAAATGAAACCGTGTGGAAGAATAGTGCATGCAGAACATATCATTTAGGAGGCGATGTGTTGGGCTTGGAATGGAGTACAAAAATGAATAGCATTGGTGGCGAAGTATTGGAAGGATTAAATAAATCTATTGCACTTGCCGAAGAGAAATATAAAGGCTTGGTGATAGCAAATGAAGGCACAAATTTTAGTGCAGGTGCAAATGTGGGTATGATTTTTATGCTTGCATTAGAGCAAGATTATGATGAAATAGATATGGCAGTACGCCAATTTCAAAATACGATTATGAGAGTGCGATATTCGTCAATACCTGTTGTGGTAGCACCTCACGGGCTTGCACTTGGTGGCGCATGCGAAATGAGTATGCATGCAGATAAAGTTATTGCAGCGGCAGAAACTTATACAGGCTTGGTAGAAGTAGGCATTGGTGTAATACCTGGCGGTGCGGGTACGAAAGAATTTATTTTAAGAGCTGCAGATGAAATGCATGCTGGCGAGCCTGAAACAATTACGCTTACCAATCGCTTTTTAAATATAGCAACAGCAAAAGTAGCTACATCTGCATACGAATCGTACGACCTTGGTATATACCGCAAAGGTATTGACGAAGTATGTGTAAATATTGGGCGCAGAATTGCTGATGCAAAAAATGCAGTTATAAATTTGTATGATGCAGGTTACGTAATGCCTGTGCAACGTACCGATGTAAAAGTGCTTGGCCGCAGTGGCTTGGGTGCTATGTATGCAGGCATAAACGGTATGCACAAAGGCAAGTACGCTACCGACCACGATGTAACTGTAGCTAAAAAATTGGCTTATGTAATGTGTGGCGGCGACCTTAGTGAACAGCAATTGGTAAGCGAGCAATATCTCCTAAACCTAGAGAGAGAGGCATTCTTAAGCCTTATGGGCGAAAAGAAAACGCTTGAAAGAATACAGAGCATTTTGAAAACGGGGAAACCATTGAGAAACTAAGAAGTTTGATATTGAGCATTAGATTTTTGGAAACAAGAATGAAGAAGTTTTTCTTTTTTCTTGTTTCTTTTTGTTTCGATGAACCTCAACGAGGTTTTACCATTAGTAACCACT
>JAYUJS010000699.1:0-4619 GCA_043765095.1 Ferruginibacter sp. | reverse complement strand
ACCTTTGGTGGTGGTTGGATAGCCGCTTTAGAAAACATTGTAGTTAAAGAAAATATTCACCAACTAGGCATTTGCTTTTTTTATAACGGCTCTACTTATAAAAAAGTTAGTAAAAATGGTGTAGACTACCATGGTATGCCCTACCCTATACAAGGAAAAATTCTTTCCATTTATTTAAAATGGCAACCATATTTGCCCTATCCGCATTTATTTTTGCTACTGTACATATAGCTTGTAATGATGCTTTATTATAATTTGGTCTTGTACTTTTATCAACATAGCTTAGCCCATAAGCTTTATTGCGAGGGTCTATTAAATCATTTTTGTACAAAATATTTAAAACAAAAAACAATACAATTATTGCCAATAAACTCCAGCTTTCTAAAAAATAGGTGAGCGACCCAATAACTGCAATAAGTAGCGCAAATACAATAAGTATACTTGCTGCAGCAGGTATTTCAAAAAACTTATGTTCTTGAAAAAAACCTGTAACCACAATTACTATAAATGCTAATACTATACTAAATATTGCAGCAAGGTGATGGCGTTTAAAAACAGTATCTAAAAAATCTTGCCTATAATGATTTACATTTCTTACTTTTTTTAACCGAAAACTTTTGCCCAAATACCATAAAACTTTTAGCCCAAACTCATCTTGCTTTTTATTTTTTATTGTAAAGGTTTCATTAAATCTTTTGGGGTCGCTTACTATTGCAGCCATTGTTCTTTCTACAGTTTTGCTAGCACCAAAAAAATATGCAAAAGAAAAAGCTACCAAAATAAATACACCAAGTGCTATACCTAATATCTCTAATAAAATTTCTCCATCCGACATTAACTCCTTTAAGGTATCAAAATTGTAAAGTTTAATAAAATAAAAAATAATAAAACCAATGGGCAGCAAACCATTGTTAATACTGTATTTCAAAAAAGGCTCTGAGGTAGTAGCTAAAAACTTTAATCGTTTACTATGCAAAATAAACGTAGTAATATTCCAACTCATAATAAATACCCCCAGTGCAATACCTGTAATAAATGCTGCAAGTATATTAACAGAGCCTAAATATTCTGGCGAAAAAAACAGTGCATCAGCGCCAAAAGTTTTCATAAAACTACCTTGTGCTACACTAAATAGAATGTACCAAAATGCTAATAGTATTTGGTATTTTCTAAAATGGAGTATAAAAAGCTGGATGGGCAAGGAGTAAAACAAATTTTTAAAAAATATTTTCATGTGCCATACTCAATTTAATTAATGTAAAATATGCAATTTCTTTTTTAAAAATAAAATTACAACAGCTGCCGCTTCAACAGATCAGTTGTATTTTTTGTATACAAAATGGCAAACATTATTTGTGAAATTGTAAGTGCAGCTAGCAATAAATGCAGTGGCTGTGCTAATGCGGGCATATCTAAATAATACAGCACTATGCCTGTTGATACACTACTCATAATAAGTAATAAAACGTTACGCATAGCGTTTTTTAGTGCTGGCACTTTTCTAGTGTACCAAACACAATAAATGGTAGACAACAAAACTATCCACGAAAAACTTCTGTGAATTATAAATGCTATAGGCAATTTTGCAAGCCATGCTTTTCTTTGTTCGTAATGTAAAACTTTGCTCACATCATCTACATACATTCGTACCAATGTACCTAACACAGATTGCACTAAAACCACCATAAGTAGTAATACCAATGCACGCCTAACTTTGATACCAGCAGTTTTTTTATACAACTTGCCAGATACTGCCATTAGCAATGCTAGCTGTATTTGAGTAAGAAATAATGCAAACAATAAATGTATAGAAATGCTAATATGCGCAAGGTTTAGTTTTACAACAAATTTCCCTAATAAGCCTGTTAAAATTATTAAAATAAAAAATGCTATGGCAAGTTTTAGTTCTCTTTGTAAACTTGCTCTTCTTTTTAAAATAAAAACCAATTGTACAATAGCAAATAGCCCTAGCAATACGGTAAATAATCTATTTATATATTCTATCCAAGTATGGTAAACATTAAATGTGTGGTCAATATCTTGTGTTTTTAAATAGCTTTCAAAGTTTGATGGTAGTTCAGCTGCATTGATAGGTGGTATCCAAAGCCCAAAACATTTTGGCCAATCTGGGCAGCCCATTCCGCTTTGTGTTGTTCTCACAACCCCACCAGCAATAATTACCAAAATCGTTAATACAAATGTAGCTAATACCCATTTTTTAAGAAATTTCATAAATACAATATTGATGCAAATTTACGAAAACAAGATTGTTTAAGTTTATGCTTTTATATTTTATGAGTATATTATTTCTCTTTTATTAAGTACTAAAAATGCAATATATGGGCATCAATTAAAATACTACCACGCTTTTACCAATAACAATAACTTTGCAAGATGAATAAAAATTTTGATGATGTTTTAATAATAGGTGCAGGCATTGCAGGGCTTACCGCTGCAAAAGTTTTAAAAGCGGAGGGCAAAAAAATAAAAATTATAGAAGCCTCTGATGGAGTAGGAGGCAGGGTAAGAACTGATAAAATAGATGGTTATTTATTAGACAGGGGTTTTCAAGTATTACTAACTGCTTACCCAGAAGCAAAAAAGTTTTTAGATTATAATGCACTTGACTTAAAAAAATTTAAACCTGGTGCATTAGTATTAAACGAAAATGGTACTACACAAATTGGTGACCCACTTAGAGACCCAAGCTCATTATTTAAGACACTCTCATCGCCTGTAGGCTCTATTTTTGATAAATTTAAAATGCTTTTGCTAAAAATAAAATTAGCTCGTATAAGTGTAGATAAAATATTTACAAAAGAAGAAATAACAACGCTAAAATATTTGCAGAAGTATGGTTTTAGCGAAAAAATGATTGCTCAATTTTTTAAACCTTTTATGACAGGTATTTTTTTAGAGAACCAATTAAATACTTCTAGTAGAATGTTTGAATTTGTTTTTAAAATGTTTAGCGAAGCAGAAACAACAATACCTGCTAAAGGCATGGGTATGATAACCTCACAGCTTGCTAATAATTTAACAACAGATGAATTAGTTTTAAATGAAAAAGTATTGCAGATAGATGGAAATAAAATTGTAACCGCTAATGGCAAATGTTTAGAAGCAAAAAACATTTTAATAGCTACCAATGCAGATAATTTACCTTCACCTTTCACAAAATTTACAGACGAAAAAAAATCTGTTATCTGTATGTATTTTACCACAGATAAAGCACCCTTTACTGCACCACTTATTGCGTTAAATGCATCCGTAAATAAATTAGTAAATAATATTGCTGTTGTAAATCAAATTTCAAAAGACTATGCACCAGAAGGAAAATTTTTAATTGCTGTTTCGATAATTGATAATTTTGAAATAAATACCGAAGCTATTTTATCAAAAAAAGTAAAAGACGAATTAAAATACTGGTATGCCGATGCAATTAATTGGAAACATTTAAAAACATACAATATACCTTATGCATTGCCAAAAGATGCTACCGTTTCTTACAGTTTAGCGCCAGCGCAAATAAGGCTTACTGACAATTGTTTTGTATGTGGAGATTATCTTTTAAACGGCTCTATAAATGCAGCTATGAAAACTGGTAGAGTAGCAGCAGAAGCTATTATAAATTTGTAAAATAATGCTACAACAATTTTTGTTTAAAGATAAATTAGAAGCTGGCTTAGATGAGGCTGGGCGTGGCTGCTATGCAGGTCCTGTATTTGCAGCAGCAGTTATATTACCCAAAGACTTTTACCACCCACTTTTAAATGATAGTAAACTTTTATCACAAAAAAGTAGAGAGCTACTACGCCCAATAATTGAAAAAGAAAGTTTAGCTTATGCAGTTGCAAATGTTTGTAATATTGAAATAGATACAATAAATATTTTGCAAGCATCTATTAAGGCTATGCATTTAGCCATAAATAATTTACAAAAAAAACCTACCCATTTATTAATAGATGGAAATCGTTTTAAAGCATATAAAAAAATAAACCATACTTGTATTATAAAAGGCGATAGTAAATTTGCCTCTATAGCCGCTGCAAGTATACTAGCAAAAACATACAGAGATGATTTTATGTATACAATTCATTTAAAACACACACAATATAGTTGGGATAAAAATAAAGGATATGGCACACTACAGCATCGGCAAGCAATAGCAACGCATGGTATATGTGAGCATCATAGAAAAAGTTTTAATATTTTACCCTTGTACAAATAAAAAACCGAGAAAGCATTTATAACTTTCTCGGCTTCAATTTAATTTAATGCACCAAAAAAACTGCTGGCAATTTTAAAATATTTCGGAATTTTACAACTAACCCCAAAGGGGCTCACTTTACATAACCAAGGGTGAAGCCTGTGGAGCGTGAGCATTGGTGCAGCCCATAGAGAGTTGTACACTTTTGCCGCATGTATAATGTAGCTACTTGCTTAGCTAAAGTAGCGTGCATACAGGCGAAGCCAGTACTTACTCCATACCTAACTATTTTTACAAACTATACTTTCCCTCCGCACACAAGTGAGCAGCTATGCGCCTTCTAGCCTCTTTGCTATTAAAAGAAGCCATTTTTGTAAAACGCTTTAATCCAAGTAGCATCATACGTTGT
>JAYUJS010000698.1:0-4621 GCA_043765095.1 Ferruginibacter sp. | reverse complement strand
ATAGTTGTATAACTAAAACCACTACTTTGGTTAAGCATAGACATATCATGCACAGCTTGAGTTCCATTTGCAACGATATCTGCATCAATTTGCGCTTTTGTTCTGCTGCTTGTGTATACATAATATTTCACATTAGTACCTACCGATCTACATGGTATTTCAGCCACTCCAACTGCACTACTAACAGGAAAAATTACAGGTATGATAGTTGAGTTTACATAGCTATCCGTTGTAAATCTAACAAAAACATTTTCGCCAGCAGCTGGTACAGATGCCATTGTAACCGTTACTGAAACAGAATTATTTGCAGTAACTGAGCCAGCAGAAGGTATTTGAGTAACACTTACCAAAGCAGATGGATTAAATGAGCTTTCCACTAGCCCCATAATACTACTTACCCCTGTATTTTTGTAAACATTAAAAGTATAATAATTATTTGCAGTAATAACTGGTAATTTACCAGACTGCCCCCCATTTAAGTTGTAACGAGCTCCATAAATAGCAGAAGTTGGTACATAAATATTAGTATTTGGCATTTGCACGTCAGGCGGATTGTATGGTCTCCATGAGTTACTAAAATCAACAGCCGTTGTGGTACTTCCATTAAAAAATTCCCATTTCCTTACACCAGCTGCTACACTTACATTGGCTTGCACCCTTAACTGCCTAAATAAACCAAAATCATTTAAATCTGTAAGTACATAACTTCCATTTCCTAAGTCTGTTCCAAGCACGTTTGCTTGCTGAGCCACAGCACTTAAACAAACACTTACCAACAAAACAAATACTACGTAAATTTTACGCATAATTTAAAGATTTATATTGAAATAAAAGTTCACACAAGTAGGCAGAAGCATACATCGTATGATGGATATTTTTTAGTAATTATAGATTAATAGTGTACCTATGATTAAATAGGATATTTAAAAATAAGTTTTTTTTTAATATTGTAGTATTATTTCTATAACGTTTTGGTATTTTTTTTATAACATAATAATCACATTGTAGCTGCTTTTATAAATTTATACTAATAAATTTTTTACAACATCTGTTATAATCATACAGTTATCCTTACATCTAATGCTTCCACACTATCCATTGAGCTTAGCCACGGCCGGCTCTAAGGATGGTTAATATAAACAAGTATTTACTCATTTATGGTAAAACAGACTTAAATATATTTTTATTGACAAAAATTTGTAAAGCGCTTTGCTAACGCTAAGGATAAAAAAATACCAGCTCTTTCAAGCTGGCATCTTTTTATTAACTTTCTAGTTTACACCTCTGTAGTTTTTTCTTCTTCAACTACCACTCCGCTGCTTTTATTTTTAAAAACTACTTTTTCTTTTGCTTCATCCATTTCGGCAATCATTGTATCGCCATTTTTAATATTATTGTTTAATATTTCTTCTGCTAAAGGATCTTCTAAATATTTTTGTATGGCACGGTGCAATGGTCTTGCACCAAACTGTGCATCATAGCCTTTATCTGCTACAAAGGCTTTCGCTTCGGGCGTAAGTTCCATGCTAAAACCTAGGTTGTTCAAGCGTTTCATTACTCCCTTCATCAAAATATCTATTATCTCAAAAATATCTTCTTTGCTTAGGCTATTAAAAATAACTACATCGTCAATACGGTTTAAAAACTCTGGACTAAACGTACGCTTTAATGCTTTTTCGATAACTGCTTTGTTATTTTCATCGGAGTTTTCTACCCTTGTGGCTGTTGCAAAACCCACCCCTTCTCCAAAGTCTTTTAGCTGGCGAGCACCAATATTACTCGTCATTATTATCATCGTATTTTTAAAATCAACCTTTCTACCAAGCCCATCGGTAAGCATACCATCATCTAATACTTGCAATAAAATATTGTAAATATCTGGATGTGCTTTTTCTATTTCGTCAAGCAATATAACACTATATGGCTTGCGACGCACACGTTCTGTCAATTGTCCGCCTTCTTCGTAGCCTACATAGCCTGGAGGCGCACCAATTAAACGGCTCACAGTAAACTTTTCCATGTACTCACTCATATCTATGCGTATGAGTGCATCTTCACTGTCAAACATTTGCTTGGCAAGCGTGCGTGCAAGCTCGGTTTTACCCACACCTGTAGGCCCTAAAAAAATAAATGTACCTATTGGTTTTTTAGGGTCTTTTAGCCCTACCCTATTTCTTTGTATAGATTTTACAACTTTGCTAATTGCGTTTTGTTGCCCTACTACAGCACCTTTTAAGTCGTCTGCCATATTTCGCAGCTTCTCTGTTTCTGCTTGCACCATGCGTTTTACCGGTATACCCGTCATCATGTGTATTACTTCTGCAATATCTTCTTCTTCTATTGGAAAACGTTTGTTTTTACTTTCTTCTTCCCAGTCTTGTTTTGCTTTTTCTAATTCATCTTGTAGGCGTTTTTCAGTATCCCTTAATGATGCTGCTTCTTCAAACTTTTGGCTTTTTACAACTTTATTTTTTTCAACTTTTATATCTTCTATTTTTTTCTCAAGCTCTATTATTTCTTCTGGTACATTAATATTTTTTATATGCTTTCTTGCACCTACTTCATCTAGTACATCAATGGCTTTATCGGGTAATAATTTATCTGTCATGTATCGGTCGCTTAGCTTTACGCATGCTTCAATAGCATCTTGGCTGTATGTTACATTATGATAATCTTCGTATTTACTTTTTATATTGGTTAATATTTCAATGGCTTCTTCTACACTTGGTTGTTCTACCAATACTTTTTGAAAACGACGGTCAAGTGCACCATCTTTTTCTATGTGTTGGCGATATTCATCTAGCGTAGTTGCACCAATACATTGCAATTCACCTCTAGCTAATGCTGGTTTAAAAATATTACTTGCATCAAGGCTGCCGCTTGCACCACCTGCACCTACAATAGTATGTATTTCATCAATAAATAGTATTACATCTTTGTTTTTTTCTAGCTCATTCATTATAGCTTTCATACGCTCTTCAAACTGCCCACGATACTTTGTACCTGCTACCAATGCTGCCAAATCTAAACTTACTACTCTTTTATCGAACAGTACACGGCTTACTTTTCTTTGTACAATACGTAGTGCTAGTCCCTCTACAATGGCTGTTTTACCCACACCAGGCTCACCAATTAGTATTGGGTTATTTTTTTTTCTACGAGATAATATTTGTGATACTCTTTCTATTTCATTTTCTCTGCCTACAATTGGGTCCAAGTTGCCAGCTTCTGCAAGCCTAGTAATATCTCTACCAAAATTATCTAAAACGGGTGTTTTTGTTTTTGGCAAATTACCTGCACCTTGTTTATTTGTTTTTTGTGCACCAAATTTTTTACTTTCCTCATCAAAATCATCTTCGTCGTTAAACTCTGCACGGGGTATATCACTAGCTACAAAGCCAAGTTCATTTTTAAAAATATCATAATCTACATCAAATTGATTTAATATTTGTGTTGCTATATTTTCTTTATTTTTTAAAATAGAAAGCATAAGATGCTCACTTTCTGCATTGTTACTTTTTAATGCTTTTGCTTCCAATACAGTTATGCGAATTACTTTCTCCGCTTGCTTTGTAAGTGGCAACGAATTAATATTAGCAATGTTTTTTCCTGTTTTATCTTTTACAGCAAGCTCTATTTCTTTGCGCAATTCATAAATATCTACGTTCAAATTTTTTAGAATTTTTACGGCAGTATTTTCTCCATCTCTTATAAGCCCAAGTACCAAATGTTCTGTACCTATAAAGTCGTTTCCGAGTCTTAAAGCTTCTTCTCTGCTGTAAGAAATTATTTCTTTTACTTGTATACTAAAATTATTGTCCATTCGGTTTGTTTTTACTTTCACAATGTTAACGAAAAAATGTTGTGCTATGGTCTAAAAAAATATTAAATGTTGATAAGTGTATAAGATTATATACCAGTTACGAAAAAGTATCGAACGCATATTTTAAAAAGAAAATTTTTATATATCTTAGTTTCTTAAAGCACATATTATGAATATCAAAACAGATACCAAAGAAAAATTTACTGTACTTACTCCGCAAGTAGGCATTATTAATGCTAATATGACAGCGGAAATAGGAAATTGGGTAAGTTATGGCGCAAATGCTATTCCACATTTAGTGATTAATATGAGTGAAGTACAAGAAATAGCTATTGAGGCAGCGCACAAGCTTGCAAATGTGCAACAATCATTTTATGAGCAGGACCAATCTTTTGTAATATGTGGGCTACAACCGTTGGTGGAAGCAATATTTGAAAAAGAAGAATTATTAGAGGTAATGAATATAACGACTACCGAAAGTGAAGCATGGGATATTGTGCAAATGGAGGAAATAGAGAGGGAGTTGATGGGGGATTGGGAGTAGGCAGTGGGCAATTAGCAGAGGGCAGTTGACTGTTTGCAGGTGCAAGAAACAATTGACAGGGGCAGTTGGCAGTTGGAAAGGGCAAAAAGCATTAATAAATTTTAGTTGTTTTTATGAAAAAAAAATTTAATTATTGGTGGTTTTCACATTATGTAATTGGGGGGCTTTGTTTTTTTATATTATTTTATTAGGTGTGGAAACCTTACTCAAGTAACGGCTGTATGACAAGGTTGCTTTTTGTACCAGCTATTATT
>JAYUJS010000697.1:0-4627 GCA_043765095.1 Ferruginibacter sp. | reverse complement strand
TTGCTTCCGTAACTACTTTCAAAGATTCCCTTTGTTGGGCTGTCATGGTAAAAGAATTTGAATTTTGAAAATCAATTAATGGTTTTTCAAATTTATTTGTAATTGCAGACTGATCTATTAACATTTTTTTATACGATGGATTATTTGCTACCAAATAATTAATAGTACTTGCTAATAGTGGGTCAGAGTGTTCAGTAAAAAAAATTTTTCTATTAAAAAACTCAACAGAATTTTTTAATGGTAAATCATCTTGCTTAGATGGAGTATCGTTAGTCTGTCTATTTACAACCTTATTTCCGCTAGAGCCTCTTGCTTCAATAAAGTTTTTTACTAGCATTTGGGCATTATTTTCTTTAATAGGGGATATTTTGGCTGCACGGAGATTTTTATCTAATTCTACTTTTACTGGATAGCCCATGACATTTGTAGAAATATAATCTTCTAATAGAGCAATTTTTACTTTATCTGGTAGTGTTGATAGTTGAATATTGCTGTCTATTAACATTTTTTTTGTGGACTGAATACTACCTGCATAATCAGCAACTTGCTGATCTGTCATTTTAGTATTTTTCGATGTCGTAAAAGCTCCAAAAGCTTCAGCGCCAGCATTCATATCTTTTCCATAACCGAGCATCCTATTTTGGAACTTTGTATCAGATAAAATCACCTGTACAAATACAAATTCTAAAAATTTTGGATTATTATTTAAATAACTTTCAAAATTTACTTTTATAGTGTCTGGCATATTTTATTTATTAATAATCAAATATAAAGGTAATTATTTATATTTTTACCATAAGTCATACATAAATTTATAGAAATATTTCTTATAAAAAATTAATTTCTCAAATTAACTAATAAAAACTATCACTAAAAGGAGGTTAATCAATCTTTGTTATTAAGGTATAGGTTACGTAAAGCTAGCCTATCTACAACTTTATATTTTAGGTAGCTTTATAATATAATTTAGAAGATGATATATAAATAAAATAGCACATTCAAATTCTTTTGATAGCCAATTCTTTGCCTTTAACCTTCCTACCAAATTGAAAAGAGAATTGAATAAGTTGTTATAAATAAAATTTCTTATTTTTATTTTAAATTTTTTATAAAAACAGAACTTTTAATTTTTTTATGGCAACTTATTTAAACAAGGTTTTATAACCTAAATTATATTTTCCATGCAAACAAATAATAACAGCAGCTTTATTATTTCTTACTTAAACCTACGAATAGGATTAGGTTTTGTAGGTTTTTTTCTTCCTATAATTTTAATAATAGGTAGTTTTATTTTTGGAAATTGCTCTCAAATTCAGCCTTCTATTTCCCATTATTATTATACAGTAATGGGAAATTATTTTGTAGGGTCATTATGTGCAGTAGCTATGTTTTTATTTTTTTATAAAGGGTATGATAAAACAGACAGTATTGTTGCAAACATAGCTGGAGTGTGCGCTTTACTGGTAGCCTTTTTTCCTACAGACCCTGCAAGCAATTCTTTATGCCAGTTTGTAAGCAATAATAGAAATGGCTCAGTAAATGCAATACACTATACTGCAGCAGCATTATTGTTTAGTAGCTTTGCATTTTTTTGTTTAGTGCTTTTTACAAAAACAGATGCCACACATGCTATGAGTGCACACAAAAAGATACGTAACAAAATCTTTGTTTGTTGTGGTATTATTATTACTGTATGTGTAGTGCTTTTAGCTGTATATAATATTATTGGAAGCCTACATAATATTATTGAAAAGTACAAACCTACATTGATATTAGAAAGTATTGCACTATTTGCCTTTGGCTTATCGTGGATTGCAAAAGGTGAAATGTTTTTAAAAGATGATTAAAATTATTTTTTATCTAAAGCTTTTTGAGCAGCAGAGTTAAATGCTGCTAAAATAATGCTAAATAATAATGCCCACCAAAATCCATCTATTTTTATACCAATAATAAGTTTAGAAGCAATTAAAATTACGATTGCATTTATAGCAAAAAGAAAAAGCCCAAGTGTTAATACTGTAACAGGTAAAGTAAGTATTATTAAGATGGGTTTTACAAGTGCGTCTAGCATTGCAAGTACAAATGCAAAAATTATAGCAGTTAAAATATTATCTACATGTACCCCAGATAATATAAATGACAAGCCAAAAGCTACCGCAGCTGATATAAGTATTTTAATGATAAAATTCATAAGTATATAGTTTAATTTTTTTGTATTTAATTATTAACAATTGTGCATTGTTTAATTATTTTTTCATAGAATTTAAGGAATCTAATCCCATATCAGTTAAAAATAAAATTAATAGAAACCCGAAGGGCTCATATTGCTGCAAACAGAAAAACCATTTAGTGAAAATAATCCAAAAATTGCTATGCCACCTAAAATATATGGCAATGCTTTTTTTCTAATACTTTCATCGCTGCTAAATAATTTTACAAGACCTATTATTACCAATGCTAGTGGCAATACAATTACAATAAAAATTAATACTATTAATGCATTCATAATTTTTAAGAAACCTTTTATTTGTTTCTTTTACATTTTATCTAAACTTTACTTTACCATAATCATTATCAATTTCTATTTTTGATGCACCAGTCCCTATTTTTCCTTCATACTTTTTGGTAAAATTGCAGCATTCGTCATCCTCTTCTTTCTCTGTTTTTAAAGCAAAGTTTTTATTTTTATTTTTCACATCTCCGTAAGAAGATTTTATTAAAAAACTTGCATTTGTATTTTCATTTACTGCTATTTCTATTGTAGAGTATTCATTTATTATTTTTATATCTCCTACATTTTTAGATACCCCAATCGATACGTCGCTGCTATAAGCAAACTCAAGCTGTCCACTACCAATAACATTTGTTATGTCACAATTACCATAGCTTATTTTTATATCTGGGCTTGTAAGTGTTTTTATTTCTGCATTACCATATTCTACTACTATTTCATTCTGTTTATTAGTTAATATACTAGCTGTAAAATTTCCATACTCGTTATTTGTTGTAAGTATTCCGTCATAATCTTCTATAAAAGTATTTCCGAATTCATTATACATTTTTAAAGTAGTACTTGCTGGCAAATATACTGTGTAATTAATTTTCATAGATTGAGAATTGTTTTTATAATTACAATTGCAGTTATCATCATCACCAACTATATTTACTGTTTCTGTTTCACCATTTTTGTTTGTTTTCGTTATTACAGTTGCACTGGTTTTTGTAGTGGTTGTAGTATTGGTTTTTATATTGGTTTTTGTACCAGTTTTTGTAGAAGTAACATTAGAAATATTATTATAATTAGCTTTCTCTTCTATCTTGGTATTAAAGCATACCAAGCCATCTTTTTTGCTATGCTTAATATTGATGCCATCAATAATTTTAGTGGCTTTAGCTTCGGTTTTTGCAGTTACTTCAATATCTACATCCACTTTTATTTTTTTATCTGCCCATGTTATTATTTTTATATTGCCAAACTGGTTACTTAGCGACACTTTATCGTTGTTTTCTAAATCATAGGTTTGCGTAAATTTTTTTGATTTTTCATAATCATTTTCTTTTACAGAAGTCTGTGCACTTGTAGTGCAGCTTACCAATAGCAGCAGCATTAAAAATTTTGTATGTTTAAATATTGTTTTCATATTGTACTTTTTTTTGGGATGATTCAATATTATTTAAAATAATTAATTGTTTGTTGAGCAAATTAATTTGTATTTGTAGGTTATAAATCATAGCATTTATTAATGCAGATTTATTATTTGTTGTAGGCAGTTGCGTACTTAATTGTTTGTAAGAGTTATTAAGCCCTTCCATATCTGCGGCAAAACTTTTATACACATTTGTATCTGCTTTCGATAAGTTTTTTATTTCCTTTTCTTTGTAAGCAATAAGTGTAGCAAAATGTTTTTGAGTTTGTGCAAAAGCTATCATTTCGTCGTAATGTGTATCTATTATTTTTACAGTTGGTTTTCTTTTTTCAGGTTCTTTTTTAAATGCTTGTTTTGCTATAAATTTTTCTTTTGCTGGCGTAAATGCAGAAATAGTAATTGTTGTAGGCGTATCTATTTTTATAGTAGGCTCAGTTTTATGTGGGGTTTCCACATCCTGTTTCACTATCTTATCTGCCGGCACTATATTTTCTTTTGTCAAATTAAATATGCTTAATCCTATTAATAAAGTAACCGATGCAGCAGCTATCCATTTGTAAATAACAAGCTTTTTTACTGTTGCTTGCTGTATGGTTACAACTTGCTTGTTGTTAATTTCTTTTTCAAGTTTATGCCATAGCTTTTCAGATGGTTCATAATCGTTAAACGCATCTTTATGTTGCTCCATAAAATTTTCAAGTTGCTTACTCATTATTTTTTATTTAGCCAGTATTTGTAATAATTTTTGTTTTGCCCTCATGTATTGTGTACGAGTAGTGCTGGTGGCTATATTCATTATCTCCGCTATTTCTTCGTGGTCGTAGCCTTCTAGCAAATACAAACTAAGTACCGTTCTATATCCATCTGGCAATTGCTGCATTGCTAGCTTCACTTCTTCTATTTTGTAAATAATTTCTTCTTCATTTATGTCGTTTTCGTCTGTTAAATGTTCTGTTATAACTTTATCAATATCTACAAGG
>JAYUJS010000696.1:0-4635 GCA_043765095.1 Ferruginibacter sp. | reverse complement strand
TAAATTTGTATTATTTATTTTTCAAATCTATACCCTCGTAAAAAATCTTTTACATCCATTCTTTTTTTTCCTTCCAATTGTAAAGATAAAATATTGATGTACCCATTGCTACAAGCATATTGTAGAAAATTCTTTTCATCCGTGTTATAATCACCTATGGCTTCTATTGGTTGTATTAAAATTTTTTCTATAGAAAAAATTTTAAGTGTTTTGCCTTGTAAGCTTGTATACGCTAGAGGGTATGGCGATAAACCTCTAATTAAATTGTACACTTCCTCTACTGTTTTTGTAAAATCTATTTTCCCCGTTTCGGAAAAAAGTTTGGGAGCGTGGTGTAAGGTTGAAGGTTCAAAGTTTAAAGTTGAAGGTTGGGGCTGTTCTACAAGTTTGCCTTCGGCTAAATATTTAATTGTTTTTAATAATAGCTCTGCACCAAGTTCTTTTAATTTATCATGTACACTGCCAGCTGTATCAGTTTCTTCTATTTTTATTTTATCATTTAATAAAATATTACCAGTATCTATTTCTTGCTGTAGTTTAAAAGTGGTTACGCCCGTATACTCTTCGCCATTTATTACTGCCCAGTTTATGGGTGCTGCACCTCTATATTGCGGTAGCAATGAGCCATGCACATTTATTGTACCAAGCGGCGGCATATCCCATACCACTTCTGGTAACATTCTAAAAGCAACCACCGTTTGCACATCTGCATTTAAGCATTTTAGTTCTGCTAAAAATGCTTCGTTTTTAAATTTTTCGGGTTGAAGAATGTTCAAGTTTTTTTCCAAAGCATATTTTTTTACCGCACTTTGTTGTAGCTGCATACCACGCCCAGCTTGCTTATCGGGTGCTGTTATTACTGCTATTATATTACAGCCTGCCTGCACAAGTTTATCAAGAGATGCTACTGCAAACTCTGGTGTACCCATAAAGATAATGCGAAGGTCGGAGAAAGGTTTAAGGTTCAAAGTTGTTGAAGATTTAGCCTCCTAAATCCCCCAAAAGGGAACTTTTGAAGTTTTTTATAAATTGTTGATTTGTACATTAATTGGTTTAATTGTTGATTGGTTGATAGAAAATAGGGTAATTGATAAATTTAAAAAAATATTTTCAATCTATTGCATAATCTTCTAGCATTCCCCTAAATTAAAGGAGTGGCAGCCGAAGGCTAACGGGGTGGTTACACTGCGGCAACCTAAGACTCACTAACCCTTTTATATAAATTTTTACAACAAATTCTTACTCAAACATCCTTATACAACAAATATTTCCTCCTGATAGTTTTAAATTTATTCAAATCTTTTTCCCAACTTTTTCTAATTTTATTTTCCGAAAATCCATTTTTTATTTGTTTCATCAGCACATCATTACCAGCCAATTTATTAAAAAAATTATTCATTAAAAAAAAGCTGTCTTTATTGGGAAATAATTTATACGCTTCTAACAAATATTTTAATTGAATTTTACCATCTACTTTTTTAAGTGCTTCTTCGCTTGTGCCACTAAAATTCCAACCATAGCATAGCTGGTTAAAGCATTTGCTACTTTTTGCACCAGCATTGGGGGCTGGTGTAAATGAAAATAAATTGTTAGGCAAACTTGGGTGACCAAACATTTGAAATGGTTTATCCGTACCTCTGCCTTCGCTTAGCACCGTTCCTTCAAAAAAGCAAGTGCTTGGGTAGAGGTAAATAGATTGCATTTCTCTAAGATTTGGCGATGGGTTTATGGGTAAAATATATTTTGTATAATGGTTATAATTTTTGCAAGTAATTACTTGTATTAAAAATGGAAGAGTGGCCTCATTTTCTATACTATTTTTATAACGATAGTTTTTATTTGCTTCTGGCGATAACCAATTTTCTCCCACAAGCATACCAGCGTATTCACCCATCGTCATACCATACACAATTGGTATGGGTTGCATGCCTATAAAGCTTTTAAATTTCATATCTAAAATAGGTCCATCTACATAAAAACCATTTGGGTTTGGTCTATCTAAAATAATCAGCGATTTTTTATTTTCTAAGCATGCTTCCAACACATATTCAAGCGAAGAAATAAATGTGTAAAACCGTACCCCTACATCTTGTATATCAAAAACCACTACATCTACATCTTTTAAATCAACTGATGAAGGTTTTTTATGGTCGCCATACAAACTTATTACTGGCAAGCCAGATTTTTTATCTATTCCATTTTCTACAAGCTCCCCAGCATCTGCCACTCCTCTAAAGCCATGCTCTGGTCCAAATATTTTTATGAGTTTTATGCCAAGTTTTGCCAAGGTATCTACCAAATGTGTATTGCCCACCATGCTCGTTTGATTAGCAAAAACTGCTACTGACTTACCTTTTAGCAAGGGCAGGTATACATTTATCCGTTCAGCTCCAGTTATTACTTTATTAGTTTGTGCAATGCTATTAGCCAAAAACAGTATCGCAAAAAATGAAGACAAAATGATTTTTTTCATAATACATCAAAGTTGCGTAATATTTTTAAATGAATGCATCTTCTTATTAATTATCTTGCATTTTAAATATAATCCAAATTTTCAAAGGGTTTTCCACCTCCCCACTTTTGGAGGAGGTAGGGGGCTACTAAACAACTAAATTATGGCAGAGGTTAAAAGCGGTGATTCTGTAAAAGTACATTACACTGGTAAGCTTGCAAATGGCGAGCAATTCGATTCTTCAATAGGGCGTGAGCCACTAGCGTTTACCGTTGGTGCAGGTATGATGATAGCAGGTTTTGATGCAGCTATGCCTGGCATGAAAGTAGGCGATAAAAAAACGGTAAATATTGCTCCTCAACATGGGTATGGAGAAACGGATGATGCAGCAATTATTGAATTTCCAAAAGAGCATGTGCCAGCAGATATGAAAATAGAAATAGGGCAGCAGCATACGCTTACAAATGAGCAAGGCCAGCCTTTACCCGTAGTTGTAAAAGAAATAAGAGAAGACTTTATAATTTTTGATGCTAACCATTTTTTAGCAGGAAAAGAATTGGTTTTTGATATAGAATTGGTTGAAATAGAAGGTTAATTTAATCTAATAAAAATAAAGTAGTAAAGCCCATGTTTTAAGCGTGGGTTTTTTGTAGGCATTTGCATGTGGCTAATTCTATATTTTTCGGTTTATAACAGCACCAATTATAGCAAAATGTTTCGAATTGAAGCGTAATAGATAGAAACATATTCCGACAAATTAGTATGGAGCAATTACTTAGTTTGCCTATCGGCAGACACGCCATAATAATTCTTCTTTATAAACAGCTTTCCTTACATTTATAAATGTAATTAAAAAACTAATGATACAAATAAATAAAGACGCACTAGTTGATAGATTTATGCGTTACGTGAAAATTGATACCCAAAGTGACCCTGAAAGCAATAGCTTTCCTACTACAGAAAAGCAAAAAGATTTGAGTAAAATTTTGGAAAGAGAGTTGAAAGCAATGGGATTGAATAATGTGGAGCTAGATGAATTTGGCTATGTGTATGCAACTGTGCCATGCAATAGCAACAAGCAAAATATTCCTGCAATATGTTTTTGTAGCCATGTAGATACTGCACCAGATTGTAGTGGTATGAATGTAACACCAATTTTGCATAAAAATTATGACGGTGCAGATATTGTATTGCCAAATGATGTAACACAAATATTGAGTATTACAAAATCGCCCTACTTAAAAAGCCAAATGGGTGGTGATATTATAACCGCTAGTGGAAATACATTATTGGGTGCTGACGATAAAGCGGGTGTATCGATAATAATGCAGGCTGTACAGTATTTAATAGATAACCCTAGCGTAAAACATGGTGATATAAAAATAGTGTTTACACCAGATGAAGAAGTAGGAAAAGGTGTTGCAAAAATAGATATGCAAAAAGTGGGTGCTCGATTTGGATATACATTAGATGGAGGAGAGGCGGGCTCTTTGGAAGATGAATCTTTTAGTGCAGATGCTGCTAGCATAGTAGTGAATGGTGTAATAGCGCACCCAGGCTATGCAAAAAACAAATTGGTAAATGCAATAAAAATATTGGGAGAAATAGTAGATGCATTGCCAAAATATGAATGGAGTCCAGAGACTACAGAAAAGCGACAAGGGTTTGTGCACCCTATATCTATAAATGGTATTGCTGAAAAAGCAACGGTAAGTTTTATTGTAAGAGATTACACAATAGATGGTTTGGTGAGCCATCATGCAAGGCTAAAAGATATTGCAAAAAAAGTAGTTGCTAAATATAATGGTGCTGTAATGGAATATATACAAACGGAGCAATACAGAAATATGAAAGAGGTGCTAGATCAACACCCGCAAGTTGTTGCCAATGCAGCCGAAGCCATCAAACGTAGTGGTTTAGCGGTTATACAAGAAAGTATTAGAGGTGGTACAGATGGTAGCAGGCTTAGCTATATGGGATTACCCTGCCCTAATATTTTTACAGGTATGCAAAATATACATAGTAAGCAAGAATGGATTGGTGTAAATGATATGATGAAAGCTGCAGAAACAATTGTGCATTTGTGTATGGTGTGGGAGGAAACAGCCCCCTAAATCTATCAAAAGGGGACTTGAAAAGCTTGTTAAAATTGAAAGTTGAAACTAGAGATTTAAAATTTTTGA
>JAYUJS010000695.1:0-1742 GCA_043765095.1 Ferruginibacter sp. | reverse complement strand
ATAGGAAATGTGGAAGTGCCGCAGGAGGCTTTTTTGGCAGTATTGAAGTTAGATGATTAAGTCCCCTAAATACCTCGAAGGCGTTGAGAATGGAAAGTGTTTTCTAAGTATTAAATTTTGGCTTCTCTCTGTCGCCTGTTCAGTTTTTTTTCGGTAGAGAGGCGTTGGTCAGGTTTTTATTTTTAGATAAAAAACTTTGTTTTTTGTCCATGCTAAAACACAGCTATGGTCAACATCGTTGTGTCACTCACTTCATCGGCATACCTTTATTTATCTTTTATTATGCAATAGATTCTGCAATAGAATATTTAATATATGAAGCAATACCAACCCAAAAGGGGTATACTTTGCATAACCACGGGTTAAAGCCGTGAACACGGTGAAACCCATAAAAAATGGAGAAACCAGGCTCTTGGAGCGTATCAACAAGTGCCATTAAATAAAACCTCAATACCAAAAAATATCTAAATAATCATTATATTCAATAAAACAAAAATAGGGTTAATGGCTACCATAAAAAAACGAGAATATAATTATTTATCAGTTTCAAGCAAATTATCTATCAAATTAAAAACATAAATAAAAACACAAAAGACTACCTAATCGGTAGTCTTTTGTGTTTCTTAAATCAATTTGAAATATGTTTATTTTAAGCCAAATGCCTTTTTTACATCTTTTACAGCATCAAGTTTTTCCCAAGTAAATAATTCTACTTTTTTCTTAATAGATTTTCCATAAGCTGAGGTAAATATTTTTTCAACGGTTTCTGGTATACGCCCCATGTGTCCATAAGCAGCTGTTTCGCTGTAAATAGGATTGCGTAATTTTAATCGTTGCTCAATAAAATAAGGGCGCATATCAAAACAAGCCATTTTCATAATCTTATCAGCAATTTGACCATCAGTTAATTTTACAATGGCAGTACCATAAGTTACTACATTTATACTAGTTGGCTTTGCCACACCTATTGCATAACTCACTTGTACTAATACCTCGCTACACAAACCAGCAGCCACAAGGTTTTTAGCAATATGCCTTGTAGCATAAGCAGCACTTCTATCTACCTTGCTAGGATCTTTGCCACTAAATGCTCCACCACCGTGTGCACCTTTTCCACCATAAGTATCTACAATAATTTTACGACCGGTAAGGCCAGTATCACCATGCGGCCCACCTATTACAAACTTGCCAGTAGGATTAATATGATATTTTATTTTATTGTTAAACAAATGAGCATATTTAGCATACTTAGCTTTCACTCGAGGCATTACAATGCTTATAATATCTTTTTTTATTTTTGCCAACATTACATCATCTTTGCCAAAATCATCATGCTGTGTAGATACTACAATTGCTTCAATTCTAATAGGTACATTATTATCATCATACTCTAAGGTTACTTGGCTTTTCGCATCTGGGCGAAGATATTTAATTTCTTTATTCTCTCTACGCACCATAGCAAGCTCTTTTAAAATATCATGCGATAAAGCCAATGCTAAAGGCATATAATTTTCAGTTTCGTTTGTTGCATACCCAAACATCATACCTTGATCACCTGCACCTTGCTCTTCTTTTTTCTTTCTATCTACTCCTTGGTTTATGTCACCACTTTGTTCATGTATTGCACTTATAATACCGCAAGAGTTTGCTTCAAACATATACTCACTCTTTGTATAACCAATTTTACGAATTACTCCACGAGCTATTTCTTGTACATCTAAGTATGCTTTACTTTTTACTTC
>JAYUJS010000694.1:0-4643 GCA_043765095.1 Ferruginibacter sp. | reverse complement strand
GTTTCTAGGCGCTTCCAGCTTATTTCGCTTATATGCAATAAACCTTCTTTCTTTGGTAAGAATTCTACAAATGCACCAAATTCTTTAATGCTCTTAATGGTTCCTTCGTATGTTTCGCCTACAACTGCAGTAGCTACTAAGCCTTGTATCCAAGCATACGCTTTGTCTAATGCAGATTTATCTTTACAGAAAATGCTTACAGAACCTGCGTTATCTACTTCTTCAATATTTACGGTAGCACCTGTTTCTCTTTGTATTTCTTGTATTACTTTTCCACCTGGTCCTATCACGGCACCAATGTATTCTTTATCGATGGTAAACTTTACCATACGTGGTGCATGTGGCTTCACCTCTGGTCTTGCAGCTTCCATGGTTGTATGCATAGCGTCTAGTATGTGTAAGCGGCCTTTGCGTGCTTGTGCAAGTGCACTACGCATAATGTCCATACTTAAACCATCTACTTTTATATCCATTTGTACACCACAAATACCATCACGAGTACCAGTTACTTTAAAATCCATATCGCCTAAATGGTCTTCATCACCCAATATATCTGTTAGCACCGCAAACTGGTCTCCTTTTTTAATTAAACCCATTGCCACACCACTCAGGTGCTTTTTAATCGGCACACCTGCATCCATTAATGCAAGCGAACCTGCACAAACTGTAGCCATAGAAGATGAACCGTTGCTTTCTAAAATATCACTAACTACACGAACGGTGTAAGGATATTCAGAACCGGGCATCATTTGCTTTAGCGAACGCATAGCCAAGTTTCCATGACCAACTTCTCTACGACCAACACCACGCATCATCTTCACCTCACCTGTAGAAAACGGCGGGAAATTATAATGCAATAAGAATTTTGTATATTCAGAATGGTGTGCACTTTCAACTAATAATTCATCTAAAGGTGTGCCTAATGTAACAGTGGTAAGTGATTGTGTTTCCCCTCTTGTAAACAATGCAGAACCGTGTGGAGTTGGTAAAATATCTACTTCCATCTCTAGTTGACGTATATCTTCTGTACCTCTACCATCCAATCTTTTACGGTCATTTAAAATCATATCTCTAACTACGTTGTATTGCAACTCTCCTACATAGTGACCTATCAATTTTTTATCTTGCTCTTCCAACTCAGCAAAATTTTCTTTTACCTCTGTATATAGCTTGCTAAATGCTGCACTTCTTTCATGCTTTGCAGATGCTGCTGAAGCAATGGCGTACATTTTATCTTTTGCAAATGCAATTATTTTTGCATCTAATTCTTCGTTTCTGTATGGCTTTGTATACGCTCGTTTTGTAGTCACACCTACCAAGGCACGCAATTCTTCTTGTGCTTTTACATGCCCTTGTATAGCTTTGTGAGCTGCTTCAATAGCAATAATCAAATCTTCTTCGCTACATTCTTTTGCCTCACCTTCCACCATCATTATATTATTGTTGGTAGCGGCAATGATAAATTCATAATCAGCAGTAGCTAATTCAGTACGAGTTGGGTTGATGATGATTTGTCCGTTAACTTTTGCTACACGTACTTCTGACAACATTTCTTGAATGGGAATATCTGAAACAGCCAGTGCTGCTGATGCTGCCAAACAAGCCAATGAATCTGGCATTACTTCATCATCAGATGAGATAAGTGAAATCAATACCTGTACATCACATACATAGTCTTCAGGGAATAATGGACGCAATGCTCTATCAATAAGCCTTGAAGTAAGAATTTCATAATCGTTTAAACGAGCTTCCCTTTTGAAAAAAGAACCTGGAATACGACCATTTGAAGAGAATTTTTCTTGATAATCTACTGATAAAGGGAAAAATGATTGCCCTTCTTTTGGTTCTTTATTTGCAACTACTGTTGCTAAAAGCATACAATTACCTTGGCGTACTACCACAGCACCATCGGCTTGACGAGCCATTTTGCCCGTTTCTATGGTTACCATTCTACCGCCACCGATATCAAACGTAACTTTTTTTGATTGTAAAAATGACATATTTTAATATTTTTTGGTTGAAAATAAGTTTCAACATGTTAACTATAACGAGAGAGCGTAGTTTGTGCTTCGCTTGTTTGAATATGAATTACGGCTATTTAGATAGGGAGGATGCGATAAAACCTGTATATGCTAAAAGAATAATTCCCAACGGCTAATAAACTGTTGGGAATAAATTCTTATAATTACATATATCGACTATTTACGTATGCCTAATTTTTCAATTAAAGCTCTGTAACCAGTAAGGTCGTGCTTGCTAAGGTAAGTAAGCAATCTTTTACGTTGACCAACCATTATCATTAAACCACGTTGAGAAGAAAAATCTTTTTTATTGGTTTTTAGATGCATCGAAATATGGTTGATGCGTTCCGTAATCATTGCAATTTGCCCTTCAATGGAGCCAGTGTTTTTGGCGCTTCCGCCGTAGGTTGAGAAAATAGTTGTTTTTCTTTCTAGTGTTAAATGCGACATTAATTTTTTATTTAAAACGTTATTGTTTTACCTTTTATATATTTTGAGTGCAAAAGTAATAAAGTTTCTCTAAAAATATTGGTTTATGATAATTTATTTATTGATTTTATTTTAATTGCTACTTTTACAAATATATTAAAAGATATTATTTTACTTGAAACATATAATATTTACAGTTACAAACGACCTTAACTATGACCAGCGAATGATTCGCATTTGTAATTCGTTGGTAGAAAACGGGTACTCAGTAAAACTAATTGGTGTGTCAAAAAATACTTCTGAGCCACTTATGCCAAAAAAGTATACTCAAAAAAGAATTGAAGTTTTTTTTAATAAAGGAGTACTTTTTTATGCGGAGTATAATTTGCAACTATTTTTCTACCTGCTTTTTTCGAAGGTAGATGCTTTTTGTGCTATTGATTTAGACACTATAATGCCTGTATATTTTGCATCTTTTTTTAGAAGAAAGAAAAGGATATACGATGCACACGAATATTTTTCTCAGCAAAAAGAAATAATTACTAGAAAAGCTATTTATAAAATTTGGCATACAATTGAAAAATTGTTTGTACCAAAATTTAAGAATGGATACACAGTTAGTTCAAGCATAGTAAAAGAATTTAAAAATTTATACAATGTAAAATATGGGCTTATTAGAAATATGCCGGCATTGCAGGTTAATAATTTTAAGTTAAATAAACCAAAAACATTATTATATCAAGGTGCAATAAATGAGGGAAGGGGTTTTGAAGGTTTAATACCTGCAATGAAATACATAAATGCTACTCTCATTATATATGGTGATGGTAATTTTGTAGAACAAACAAATGCCTTAATAATAGAGCATGCTGTTGAAGATAAAGTTGTATTGAAAGGTAAGTTATTACCTGAAGAGTTGGTAAAAGTGACTAGTGACGCTTATATTGGCATTAACCTAGTAGAAAATACAGGGCTAAACCAATATTATTCATTGGCAAATAAATTTTTTGATTATATACAAAATGCAGTACCGCAGATAACAATGAATTATCCTGAGTATAAAACAATAAATGATAACTATAATGTAGCACTGCTGCTTGATGATGTAAGCCCCCATAATATTTCTGTAGCAATAAATAACTTGTTAAGTAATGAAAATTTATATGCCCAACTAAGGACAAATTGCATTGCTGCGGCTTATGTTTTTAATTGGAAAAACGAAGAAGAAAATTTACTAGATTTTTATACTGCTTTTTTTGAATAACCACCTACACATAATATCACATGACGTACCCTACCCTGCTAACTTTGGTGGGGTAATAGATATTTTTTTTAAAATAAAAGTATTGCATGGTATTGGTATAAAAATACACCTACATTGTTTTGTAAAAAATAGACCTGCACAATTAGAACTAGAAAAATATTGTGAAACGGTAAATTATTACAACCGAAAAAGCTATTTAAATTTATCATTTTCTATACCATATATCGTAAGTTCTAGAAAAAGTAATTTATTGCTAGAAAATTTGCAAAAAGATAACTATCCAATTTTATTTGAAGGTGTACATTGCACTTATCATCTATATAAAAATGAATTTATAAATAGAAAATTGTTTATACGAACCTTTAATGTAGAATATAATTATTATAATAGTTTAGCAAAAAATGAAAATAATTTATTTAAAAAAATATATTACAGAATAGAAGGAAGGCTTTTAAAAAAGTATGAAGCTATCGTACTAAAAAAAGCTACAATATTTGCTTTAAGTGATAATGATAAAACCATATTTAAAAAAGAATTGGATTCGTCTGATATAGAATTTTTACCTGTTTTTTTGCCTTACGAAATAGTAAAAAGCAATGTTGGCAAGGGATTGTATTGTTTGTATCATGCAAATTTTTCTATAAATGAAAACGAAAATGTGGCAATTTGGCTTATTCAAAATATTTTCAATAAAATACATACTCCATTAGTAATTGCGGGTTTATCCCCCTCTAAAAAATTGCTAGCCATAGCTGCGAAAAATAAAAATGTAAGCATTGTAAAAAGCCCATCACATGAAAATTTGCAATTGCTTATAGAAAATGCACAAATAAATATTTTGCCATCGTTTAATAATACTGGTGTAAAATTAAAATTACTAAATGCACTTTTTAATGGACGGCATTGTTTGGTAAACAAAGCTGGGGCAG
>JAYUJS010000693.1:0-13989 GCA_043765095.1 Ferruginibacter sp. | reverse complement strand
CTTCATAACTAGTTCCAATCAAGTCATGTGTTTTATCATAAGTATGTAAATGCAATTTTCTCCATCTTCCATTATCATCCCAATCACTTGACCTTGTTGGCCCTACTAATTCATCACTGCTATGCTCTTCTAATGCCCAAAACGAACCTTGGTCAACCATAGTTTTTTGTAGTTGATCATAAGCGTTTTTTAAAAGACCTGAGGGTGAACCGAATGAATTTGCTTGCTCTTGAGTTAAGCCATCGTTTAGTTTTTCGTCCAATTTGGTACAACTAATCATAGTTGTAACTGTAAAGACTAAGAAAACTAAAATTATATTTATTGTTTTTTTCATTTTTTTTTATTTAATTTTTATAATTTATAGTGAAAGCCTAAAGCCCAATTGAAATGTTCTTGCACTAGGGTATGGTGTGTATTCTAATCCAAAAGATGAAACACCATCTTTTTGTTTGTCTGTATTTACTTCTGGATCTACCCCTTTATAATTAGTAATCCAAAATAAATTTTGACCAGTTACAAATAATGATACATTTTTTAACATTGAAATATTACCAGCGTTATAAGCTAATGTCATATTAGCCATTTTTAAATAATTTCCACTTTCTAAATACCTTGTAGAAGCTGCAAGTCCGTTACCAGTATTTTCTCCAGGCAATAAAAATCTTGTATCTACATTATAAGAGCCAAGTTTTGATATAGGTAATACTGCTAAAGCTGTATTATTAAATACTTTATGACCAAACGCACCATACATGGATGCCGATAAAGTTAATTTTTTGTAGGTCACATCTAAGTTAATACCCATAGTGGTTTTAGGAATTGGACTTCCAACAAAATATTGAGTTGCATCTGCTGTTTTAGGAGTTCCGCTATCATCTCTGTAGGTAGCAAATCCACTAGAGTTCAAACCAACAAAATCAAGCATATAGAAACTAAGTATAGGTTGTCCGTTGGCTAATTTCTGAGCCGTTGCACCTGATAATCCATTTCCACTTACAACCCCTGTTAAAATATTACCTGGAGGAAGATTTTGTATCTCATTTTTAATAAATGCTGCATTAAATCCTAGATTCACACTAAAATTCTTCTTCTCAATTATGTTTGCATCGAGCTTTAATTCTATTCCTTTATTTGTTATATTCCCAGGCGAATTAACCCAATATCTAACAGCAGGACCAGGCAAAGGAACAGGATTGTTGAATATCAAATCAGAAGTGTTTTTATTAAAATAATCAATACTAAAATTTACTCTTTTTGCTACTATTAAATCCAAGCCGATATTAAATTGCGTCGTCTTTTCCCATTTCAAATCTTTATTAGCATAGTTAGATAAGCCAAGTGATTGTTGTCCAAAACGATATTGCTGTTGTGATGAACCTGCTGGAAATTCCTGACTACCAGTAACACCATATCCAATCCTTAAAGCAACATTAGATATCGATTTTATACCACTCATAAAATTTTCACTACTAACATTCCACCTTGCTGCAAATGATGGAAAGTAACCGTAGTTGTTATTAGAACCGAATTTATTAGACCCATCTGCTCTTACAGTACCAGTAATTAAATATTTGTCACTAAAGTTTAAAGTTGCTCTTCCAAAATAAGATTGCAATTCAGATGAAGGATCATTAAAAGACGAAATAAGTATACTACTTTGACTGGCGTTTTGCAAAATATTTGTATATCCTGGTATATTTGATAAAAAATCCTGACCTGAAACGCTTGTACCCTTATAACTAAATTTTTGATACTCATAACCTATTAAAGCATTCAAATTTAAATTTGACGTTATTTTTTTATTAAAAGTTAATGTTTGATTAAATAGCAAGGTATTTAATTCGTTGTTAGCGTAATATGCTATTCCTCTTCCTTTAATACCGGCAGTAGCCAATGCTGAATCTTCTGTTGCTCTTCTAACACCTGATTGATTATTTATACCTACAGTAGCTTTGTATTCAAAATTGTCATTAAACTTGTATGATGGCGAAAAATAGCCAAACAAATTAGTTATATTAACTTGGTCATTGTAGTAAGCTAATAATGCTAAAGGATTTACTAATGCATTTACTCCCAATTGATTAAAACTTCCGTCGGCTTTTAATAATGGTGTAGTCGGATTCCAACCAATAGCTCCGCTCATTAAGCTACCAGTAAAGCCAGCATCGTTTGTAACTGGTACTATGGACTCATCAGTACGAGACAATGACACATAGTAATCAAGCCCAAGTTTTTTTGTATCTAAAAATTTAGATTGTCCTTTAAAAGTGGCTATATATTTTTTTAGTCCAGAGTTTTTTATAATCCCTTGATTGTCTTGGTAATTTAAGCTAAATCTGTAATTATTATTTTCAGTACCTCCACTTACAGCTAAACCAATATTTTGGGTTATTGCTGTCCTTAATATTTCTGATTGGGCATCGGTATTTGCACCTAAATCAGTTGCTGTAACGTTATACGTTTTTAGTAAATCTCTATACTGAGCAGCATTTGCAACTTGATATTTTCTGAATTGAGTAGAAGAACCTATTGAATAATTAAAATCTAATTTAGGCTGGCCAGTAGTACCTTTTTTTGTTGTTATTAAAATTACACCATTTGCACCCCTAGAACCGAAAATAGCAGCAGAAGAAGCATCTTTCAAAACTTCTATTGAAGCAATATCATTTGGGTTAATAAATAATAACGGATTCACTTCTGGAGTGGTTCCAAGACCACCAATACTAAATCCTGGTCTTGCAGTTCTTCCATCTAAAGGGATACCATCTAAAACATATAAAGGTTGTCCGGTACCTGGTCTTAATGAACTATAGCCCCGAATCCTAACCGTGGTAGCTGCCCCAGGCTGTCCGCTATTGCTAGTTACTTGCAAGCCTGCAATCTTACCTTGAAAAAGTTGATCAGGGTTTGTGATTATACCTACATTAAAATCTTTGGCTCTTAATGTGGCTACCGCACCAGTAAGATCTCTTTTCCTTGATCCTCCATACCCAACATTTACTACCACTTCTGCCAACCCTTCCTCACTCGCCTTCAACACTACAGTTGCTATATCATCTTCACCCACGTTTACCAACTGTGCACTATATCCCACAGAAGTTACCGTTACACTTTTTGTAGCAGATGGCACTATCAAACTAAACATACCGTCACTACCAGTTTTTGTGGCTTTGGTAGAACCCTTAGCTGTTACAGTAGCACCACTGATAGGAGCACCATCTTTTTCACTCGTTACTTTTCCTACAATTGTTTTTTGCTGTGCATTTACAAAAAATGGCAACATAAACAATATTACAGCGTATTTCAGCTTTTTGGCAATCATTCGTAAATTCATATAAAATTGTTTTGATTTGGTACACTAAATGTAGATTGTTTATTTCGCATTAAATAAATGTTAAATTTAAAATAGTTCCGCAAACGGTTGCACAAATGTTTGCGGGGGAAAAAACAAGTATATTGTGATAATATTATTTTATTTATGGAAACAATCACACTAAAAAAAATATCAGAAGTGCTTGGTCTAAGTATTTCTACCATATCTCGTGCTTTAAAAAACCATCCTGATATTTCTGAAAATACTAAACGAAGAGTGCATGAGTTAGCAGATACTTTAGATTATGAACCTAATATGAATGCAATAAATTTACGTGCTAAAAAAAACAGGGTATTTGGTTTAATTGTACCATCAATATCTGGCTTTTTTTACGATTCTTTTATATCTGCTATTGAAGAAGAATGCAGGGCTAATGCGTATAGCTTAATGATACTACAATCTAGCAACGACGCCACTATAGAAATAAACAGTTTGCATATTTGTAGGCAAAACAGGGTATGTGGTTTATTTGCATGCCTAACTACAGAAACAAAATCGTTAGTGGCCTTCGATAAATTTAATGAGGCAGATATACCGCTCGTATTTTTTGATAAAGTACCCGAAGAAACGAAATATAATAAAATATGTATAGCAGATGAAAAAGCAGCAAAACAAGCAGCAGAGCTATTACTTAAGCATAATAAAAAAAATATACTAGCTATTTTTGGCAACGAAAATTTATCAATTACCCGTGCAAGGTTTAAGGCATTTCAAAAAGTAATATCTACAGAAAAAGACGCAACGATTTATAATGAATACTGCAACGACTCTGATATTGCTAAAAAAATAACTAAAAAATATTTTACAAAAAAAGAAAAACCAACTGCTATTTTTTGCATGAGCGATGATATTTTAATTGGTGTGATGAAATGCTTAAATGAATTAAAAATTTCAATTCCATCCGAGGTGGCTGTGATTGCACTTAGTGATGGTTTTTTACCTAAAATTTATACTCCAGAAATTACTTACATAGAAACGAGTGGGTACAAACTAGGCAAGCTATCTTTCACAAAAATGCTAAGTTGCATAAATGGAAATGCCGATACAGAGGAATTATTTATTACAGCTCCATTGGTGAAGGGTGGGTCATTGTAGGAGGTTGAATATTGTTGAAGATTGAATGTTGTTGAATATTATTGAAGTTTTAAGATTGTTGAGCGTTTGCAAACTTAAAAATTGAACAATAAATATTGAAAATTTTTCCTATTACAAATTACCATTTGCAAACTGCCTAGCAAAAAAAACCTCCCGCAATTATCATTACGAGAGGTTTATATTTTAAAAAAACAAGATTAATTTATTCTGCTGCTTTCGCATCAGCTTCATCGCTGGTTAATTTAGCTTTTAAATCAGCCAAAGCACCAAGCTCACCCATAGTAGTTTTTTCTACCTTACTTTGAATAGCTTTTACAGCTTTCTTAGTGGTTTCTACATCTGCTTTTTTCTCTTTAATCTCTACTTGTCTTTCTTCTTCTTTTTCTTGCTCCCACAATCTTGTATGGCTAAGTACAATGCGTTTGTCGTTGCGGTCAAATTCGATTACAACAAAGTTTGCAATTTCATCTTGTACAATAGCTTTTTCATCTTCTTTCATCAAGTGGCGAGTAGGTGCAAAACCTTCTAAGCCATAAGCCAATTGTACCACAGCACCTTTATCATCTTTCTTTATTACCGTTCCTTCATGCAATGAACCTACAGCAAAAGTATCTTCAAGGCTGTTCCAAGGATCCTCTTCTATTTGCTTATGACCAAGTTGTAATTTACGTCCTTCTTTGTCAATGCTCATAATCATTACTTCTATTTCGTTGCCTACTTTAGTGTACTCATTAGGATTGCCAAAACGCTTCAACCAGCTTAAATCACTTATGTGAATCATACCGCCAATACCAGTAGACAATTCAACAAACACACCATACGGGGTAATATTTTTTACTGTACCATTGTGCTTGCTACCTTCTGGAAATTGATTTTCGATTGTACTCCAAGGGTCTTCTGTTAATTGCTTAATAGAAAGACTCATCTTACGAGTATCTTTATCTAAAGTAACAACTTTTGCTTCGTACTCATCACCTAATTTAAAGAATTCTTTAGCATTTATAGGAGTATTAGCCCATGTAATTTCACTAACGTGTACCAATCCTTCAACACCTGGTGTAATTTCTAAGAAAGCACCGTAGTCTTCAATGTTTACTACTTTACCTTTTACATTATCACCTTCTTTAAAGTTTTCTGCAAGCGTATCCCATGGGTGAGGTGTTAATTGTTTCAAGCCAAGGCTGATGCGTTTTTTATCATCATCAAAGTCAAGTACAACCACATTTATTTTTTGATCCATCTTTAATACTTCACTAGGGTGGTTTATGCGACCCCAAGAAATATCAGTGATGTACAATAAACCATCTAAGCCTCCAAGATCTAAGAATGCACCAAAATCAGTAATGTTTTTGATAACGCCTTCTAATACTTGTCCTTTTTCTAGCTTACCAATTATTTCTGCTCTTTGTGCTTCAATATCACTTTCAATAAGTGCTTTGTGAGATACAACTGCGTTTTTAATAGCTTCATTTATTTTTACTACTTTAAACTCCATTGTTTTTCCTACAAACTGATCGTAGTCAGTTACAGGTTTCACATCTATTTGAGATCCTGGTAAGAAAGTTTCCATACCAAATACATCTACAATAAGTCCACCCTTAGTTTTACTAGTAACCAAACCTGTTACGATTTCGCCAGTTTTGTTTACTTCTACAATTCTTTCCCATGCACGTGTACTGCGAGCAGCTTTACGGCTAAGGTTTAGGTTGCCTTCTCTGTCTTCTTTTTCCACTACCATTACCTCTATTACATCCCCTACTTTAATACCGCCTGGCACATCTCTAAATTCATTTAAAGAAATAAGACCATCACTCTTAAAGCCAATGTTTACAACGGCATCAGTTTTGGTTAAAGATTCAATCGTTGCTTGAATCATTTCACCATCGTTAATTTGCTTGAAAGTATTGTCGTAAACGACATCATACTTTTCTTTTTCTTCTTTGTTGTAAGAAGAAACGTTTCGTTTATCCCTGCTCCAATCAAAATCATCATGGGCAGTTTGTACGGGTGGCACATAAGCTGGCTTGGCTTCAGCTACAGCGTCTACTGCAACTTCTGCTGCCACTTCAGCAGCCGCAGGAGCATTTGTTGTCGCAGTTACCTCTGGTGCATCTTGTGCAGCCAACGGCGCCTGATCATCTGCGTTTAGTTGTTTGTTAATATTAAATGACATAAAATTATCCGCTTGTTTTTTTAACGGATCGCAAAAGTACGATTTACAATGCTATTACCATGCTTTTTTTTGGTTTAATTTTGTTTGTAAAATCTTTAGAACCAGTTTTACCGTAGTTTGATTTTCATTGTTTTACATCAATCTTATCTTTTTTATACATGAGCCAAGTCTGTATCATTTTTCCACATCAGCTTTTTAAACAGCATCCTGCTTTACAAAAAGGCACAAAAATATTTTTGATTGAAGAGTTTTTATTCTTCAATAAAATTAGTTTTCACAAACAAAAATTGGTACTGCATCGTGCAAGTATGAGGGCTTACGAAGCATTTTTACAAAAACAGAATTTTGAAGTAGAGTACATAGAAAGTACAGATGAACGAAATGATGTAAGAGTACTAATTACATCATTGGCAAAAGAAAAAATTACAGCAATTCATTTTGCAGAAGTGGTAGATGATTGGCTGGAAAGAAGAATAGAATATGCTTGTAAAAAAAACAATATAAAAATAACAGCACACCCTTCTCCTGCTTTTTTAACAAACAAGCAAGAGGGCGATGATTTTTTTGCTACAAAGAAAAAATATTTTCAAACAGATTTTTATATTCATCAAAGAAAAAAAAGAGGAATTTTATTGGAAGTAGGCGACCAACCTCTTGGAGGCAAATGGAGCTTTGATGCAGAGAATAGAAGTAAGTTTCCTGCAAATGAAATTGTGCCAAAAATAAATTTTCCTATAGAAGATAATTTTGTAAAAGAAGCCAAAGAATATGTAGCTAAAAATTTTGCTAATAATTATGGTAAGGTTGAATTATTTTTTTATCCAATAAATTTTAAAGAGTCAGAAAAATGGTTACAAGATTTTTTTAAAAATAGGTTTGAAAAATTTGGTATTTATGAAGATGCACTAGTAGCCAAAGAACATTTTTTAAATCACTCTGTGCTAAGCCCAATGATAAATATTGGGTTGCTCACTCCACAACAAGTAGTAGATGCAGCACTAGATTTTGCTGCTAAAAACAATACGGCACTCAATTCTACCGAAGGTTTTGTACGACAAATAATAGGCTGGCGAGAGTTTATAAAAATCGTATACCAACGAGAAGGAAGGAAGCAACGCACTATGAATTATTGGGGCTTTGAAAGAAAAATACCAGCCTCATTTTGGAGTGGCACTACTGGCATAGCACCAATAGACAACGTTATAAAAAAAGCATTAAAAACGGGGTATAATCACCATATAGAAAGGCTTATGCTGCTGGGCAATTTTATGCTGCTGTGTGAGTTTGACCCTAATGAAACTTATAAATGGTTTATGGAAATGTATGTGGATAGTTATGATTGGGTAATGGTACCAAATGTATACGGCATGGTGCAGTTTGCTGATGGTGGATTGATGACCACAAAGCCTTATATTAGTGGTAGTAATTATGTTACTAAAATGAGTGATTACAAGTCCTCCCCTTTTGGTGGAGAAAATCAAAAAGAAAATAGCTGGTGTGAAATTTGGGATGGATTATTTTGGCGTTTTATGCATGTACATAGAAGTTTTTTTTTAAAAAATCCAAGGCTAGGGATGCTCGTGAAAATGTTTGATAAAATGCCCGAGGAAAAGCAAAAAAAACATATTGATATTGCGGATAAATTTTTGGAAAGTTTGGATGAATAGCAGGGGGCAAAGGGCAGTTGAAAGTGGGCAGTAGGCAAAATGCAATAAATAAGAAATCCAACAGAATTGCGGGAGCAAAATTAGGTTAGTATTAAAAAATATAAAATCAATTTTTACAAATCTGACCTTGATTTTGCGAAGCAAAACAAACCCCGCCTTTCTCTTTCAAAAAAAACGCCTTCCCAGCTTTTCGGCAAAATAAAACCATTTATTAAAAAAGTGGTTCTGCAAAAAAGTTAAAATCATTAAGAATAATTATGAAAAATATAAAAAAAGAAAACCTGCCACAAAAGAATTGCATTACCTGCAACCGCCCATTTACCTGGCGCAAAAAATGGGAAAAAGTGTGGGACGAAGTAAAATATTGTAGCGACAAATGTAGAGGGAAAAAGTAATGAGCAATTGGCTAAGTGCAATTTGAAATGAACAAAATGAAGTTAGCTATATGAATTATTTAGCTTTTAGCACTCTTACTTAAATTTTGCGCAGCAAAACAAACCCCGTCTTTCTCTTTCAAAAAAAAACGTCTTCCAGCCTTCTTCCGAAAAATCGGAATAAGATTGCCAGCAAAATAAAAAATATTGGTAAAATAAGTTAGCAATTAGCAAAAAACACTCGAAATTCCACAAACCTAACTATCAACAACCTCCAACAATATTCAACAACTTTCAACTTCTTTTAAAGGCTTACTTTTGCAAAAAAAATAACAGCATGGAAAAGAAAGCAAGTGAGTCGTTGGTGGTGATGACAGAATTAGTACTACCAAATGATACCAATAATTTTGGCAATTTAATGGGCGGTCGTTTAATGTATTGGATGGATATAGCAGCAGCATTAGCAGCTATGAAACATTGTGCAGCACCTGTTGTTACGGCATCTGTAGATAATATTTCTTTTGAGACCCCCATAAAAATAGGCAACGTAGTACATATAGAAGCAAAGGTAACCCGTGCTTTTAAAAGCAGTATGGAAGTACATATGAATGTATGGGGTGAAGATGCCATACAGCAATATCGATATAAAAGCAATGAGGCTTATTACACATTTGTAGCCTTAGACCCCAATGGAAAACCTAGGCCAATAAATACGCTAGTGCCAGAAACGGAAGATGAAATAAAACTACACGAAGGTGCATTACGCAGAAGACAAATAAGATTGATACTTGGCGGTAAAATGAAACCCGAAGATGCACAAGAATTGAAGGCGCTTTTTGTAAAATAAATTTTAGCTATGCCCTCTTTTAAAAAGATGGCATAGCTAAGTTATTAGAAATATATAAATCAATTAATTTCTAAAATCACTTTTTTTATCTCTTTATTATTTGTACTAAAATTTGGATAAGGCAACACATCTAATAGCTTTATGTGCAAACCATTTATAGTAGTATCATTTGGTGGAAAAACAGAAGTACTATTTGATGTAACACCTGCAGTACACAATTTAAAAAATACAGTGTTTCCATCTTGTAAGAAAGACAATTTAGCGATTGCTAAACCTGCCCAAATACATTGCACACCTATTGGGCATCTACAATCATTAACTAAACTATCGTAACAAATACTAAAAATACCAATTTTATCAGTTCTTATATTATCACAACTATTAAAAGGTATTTCAATGATTTGTATAACATTTTCAGCAAGAGTTGTAGTAGTTTTTTTACATGAAAAATTTGTTACAACAGTAGCTATTATTGTAATAAAAAAATATTTCATAAGCATACATTTTTATTAAGACATGTCAAACTGCAAAAATGTTTCATTTAAATAAAAAATAAATATGTGTAAATCTCATAAATCTGGCAGCCACCAAAACCTACAGCCTCCCCGCTACCCTAAACTCCTCCTTCAAATACTTAGCAGTAAAACTCTCCTTCACATCTAGCATACCCGCTGGTTCGCCTGCATACAATACTTCACCACCTGCATGTCCACCTTCAGGACCAATATCAATAATATGGTCGGCAATCTTTATCATGTCAAGGTTATGTTCTATCACCATTACCGTGTTACCTCTATCCACCAATTTGTTTAACACATCTAGCAAGTGTTGTATATCTTCAAAATGCAAACCCGTAGTAGGTTCATCTAAAATATAAAATGTTTTACCTGTATCTCTTTTACCCAATTCAGTTGCTAGCTTTACACGCTGCGCTTCGCCACCACTAAGTGTTACAGAGCTTTGCCCAAGTGTAATATATCCAAGCCCTACTTCTTGCAACACTTTTATTTTTCTATAAATCCACGGCACTGCATTAAAAAATTCTACGGCTTCTTCCACCGTCATATCTAGTACATCGCTTATAGATTTTCCTTTGTAGCGTATTTCCAATGTTTCTCTATTGTATCGCTTGCCATTGCACTTTTCGCAATGTACATATACATCGGGCAGAAAGTTCATTTCTATCGTGCGCATGCCGCCGCCTTCGCATACATCGCATCTACCACTCTTTACATTAAACGAAAAACGCCCTGCTGTATAACCTCTTATTTTTGCTTCGGGTATAGCAGCAAACAATGTTCTTATATCTGTAAAAAATCCGCAGTAGGTACTTGGGTTACTCCGAGGTGTGCGCCCAATGGGGCTTTGGTCTATCTCTATTACTTTATCTATTTCTTCCAAGCCCTTTATACTTTTATGTGGCATGGCATCGCCTTTGCTGTTATAGCAATATTTTGCCAGCAATGGATACAGTGTTTCATTTACCAAAGTAGATTTTCCACTACCACTTACACCAGTTACCAATATCATTTTCCCCAATGGTAATTTTACTGAAATATTTTTTAAATTATTTCCTGTAGCACCTTTTAGTTCTATAAATTTTCCATTTCCTTTTCTTGTTTCCGCAGGTATGGCTATGGTTTTTTCGCCTTTTAAATATTTTGCGGTTTCAGAATCCGATGCCAATACTTCTTGCGGTGTACCGGCTGCAACGATACGCCCACCGTGTGTTCCAGCCTTTGGTCCAATGTCTATCAAATGGTCGGCAGCCATCATAATATCTTTATCATGCTCTACTACTAGTACGCTGTTGCCAATATCTCTAAGGTTTTGCAATGCCAAAATCAAGCGCATATTATCTCGTTGGTGCAAGCCAATACTTGGCTCATCTAGCACATACGTAATGCCCTGCAATTGTGAGCCTATTTGCGTGGCAAGCCTTATGCGTTGGTACTCGCCACCGCTAAGGCTTTTAGATGGGCGATATAATGTTAAGTAAGTTAGTCCCACATTTAGCAAAAATTCCAGTCGCTCTCTTATTTCTTTCAACAAATCTTTTGCAATGGTATTTTGTTTTGTATTTAATCTTTTTTCTACACCTTCAAACCATTTGTGCAACACATCTAAATCCATTGCACTCAACTCTGCAATATTTTTTTCATCAAATTTAAACCACAAACTTTCTTTGCGTAATCTAGTACCCTCGCAGGTTGTACACGGCGCCAACTGCATATATTTTTCTACCCAAGTACGCAAAGCCTCATTGCTGTTAGGCGATGCAAACCATCTTTTCAACATTGGGATAATACCTTCATAACTTCCCGAGTAAGTCATTGGCAAACTTTCATCGCTCATATCCAAACTCAAATCAGCATTAATATTTTGGTCGCCGTACAACAATAATTCCAAATGCGCCGCAGGCAAATCTTGCAAAGGCTTACCTAAATTTATTTTATATTTTTTTGAAAATTCCAATACTTGTCTATATACACTGGCTTCCCGCTCTTCACCCAAAGGCACTATACCACCCTCTTTCACTGTTTTGGTTTTATCGGGTACTACTTCATCAATATTTATGTTATATACATTTCCCAAGCCCTTGCATTGCGGGCATGCACCATACGGTGAGTTAAAAGAAAATGCATTAGGCGAAGGTTCTTCGTAGCTTATACCTGTGTCTATACACATGAGTTGTTTGCTGTACATAGAAGTCCCCCCAACCCCCGAAGGGAAAGCCTCCCCAAACCCCTCCAAAGGAGGGGCTATGGAGTCTTCAATTTTTGAAGATTTTTTCTTTTTCGCAGAGTCCAAAATCCCCCCTGTGGGGGGTGGGGGGGCCGTTTCGGCCGCTACAAACATCAAATCCTTCCCCATTTGCAAACATTTTTGCACACTTTGGCTTACCCTAAATTTCATATCGTCCGTTACCTGCAATCTATCTACCACCACTTCTATATCGTGTATTTTATAACGATCTAGTTGCATGCGTGGCATAAGGTCTAACACTACACCATCTACACGTACTTTTAAAAATCCTTTTTTTCGTATGTCTTCAAACAACTCTCTGTAATGCCCTTTTCGCCCACGCACAAGTGGCGCAAGCAAACTTATTTTTTTTTCAGCAAATTTTTTATAAATATTTTGTACAATTTCTTCCTCCGAAAACTTTACCATTTTTTTGCCCGTATTGTAGCTGTACGCCTCACCCACCCTAGCATATAGCAAACGCAAGAAATCATAAATTTCTGTAATTGTACCAACTGTACTTCGAGGGTTTTTATTCGTCGTTTTTTGCTCTATAGAAATTACCGGCGAAAGCCCCGTTATTTTATCTACATCGGGGCGCTCCATATCTCCTACAAACTGTCTTGCATACGCCGAAAAACTTTCCATATACCTGCGTTGCCCTTCGTTGTAAATTGTATCAAAAGCAAGACTACTCTTACCGCTGCCACTCACACCCGTAAACACCACCAACTTATTTTTCGGAATTTTTATATCAATATTTTTTAGGTTGTGCTCCCTAGCACCAAACACTTCTATCATATCTTCCTGTACTTCTTGCTTTGCATCCACCACTACTACTGGGGCAGTTTTTTGTACTTTTTTTGTAACCATATTTTTCCTTACTTGCCGTAAAGATACGAGATAATTAAAGTATGTGTTTGGGGTGGTTTTTAGTTGGCAAAATGCATTTTGCATTTGGAAAGCTAAATGCTCAATTAAATATTTTAACTATCTATCTGTATTAAGCACTTCTTTAATACTATTTTATACCTGTAATAATTTTGCACAATTCGGATTTTTCTTATGAAACATAAAAACTGTGCAGCGCTTTAAGACAAAGAGGTATTTTGTATTGTGCCAAAAATCTAACTATCTAATCTCTTACCTATGAGCATGAGCCACATACCATTGCCGAACACCCGTTACCCGCTGTTTGTAGTAGTGCCGCAGCAAGTTGTATTGTACTTTAAAGTTCTTTTATTCGGCAGCTACTACTGCCCATCGGGGCTATGCTCTACATTGGTAATTCTATTAGGCTTTTATTGTGCAATAGTTAGAATCAGATAGTGCATGGCGTATGGAGATACTTCAATATCGCAGAAATCTGCCGATAACTTTTGTGTGTTAGCTTTCTGTTAGGCAAATTATAAAAAAGGTTTATACAAAGCACAGATGTGGATGCAGCAGATATCAATGCTGCATCTCCTCGCTTTTGTACGTGCCCCCGCACACCACAGGCTTTATTCAACTTCTGTAATTTTTAATTACCAATTACAAAGACACTTTATGAAAAATTAAGCGAACGTTTAGTTAGGACACGAACCTTGGCATTGAACAGGGGATTAAACTTATAGGTATATACGTTTAGGTCGCCCATTAAACTTAAAATGTCTACCTTGGCTAAATGGATAAAAAGTTTAACTTTGTTGGTGTGAATTCAATAAAATTTAATC
>JAYUJS010000692.1:0-1757 GCA_043765095.1 Ferruginibacter sp. | reverse complement strand
CGCAAGCAGGTAATGTAAAACAAAACAATGCAGTACCTATTTCTGCTACTGCTGCAAAATTAAATTGACCACTGTTTTTTGTCCATCCCAATAAATCTACCGCCCACTCTGCTACAATAAAGCCTATTGTGCCCCACACACGTATGGGTGCAAATACTTTTTGTACATCCATATTATTTTTTGTGAGCAAATTATACGAAACTGAATTACTTAAAGCTATGGTAGGCATATAAAAACAACTTGTAAGAAATATTGCATAGTACATGTCATTTACATCTGTTACTGTGCCTGCATAATATATACATACACCTGCAAGCAAGTGGCAAATGCCCAGCACAATTTCTGCACGCAAATATTTATCTGCTATAATACCCATAAGTGCAGGCATAAATAAACTTGCCCAGCCCATAGTACCGTAAGTTGCACCCACTAGCCCTCCCCTTTGCGATAAATCTCCTGGAAAAGTAAACATGTATCCGCCAAGCGAAATGAGCCAAATGCCCCAAACAAAAAACTGTAGAAAATTCATGGCAATAAGCCTATTCTTTATATTCATAATAACTAGTTTTGGTTAGGTGCATTTAAAATTGCCGATTTTTAATATAGGGTTGCCAAACTTTGTAAACTTTTATAAAAAAATAAAGCAGTTCTAAAAGTTTGGCAACCCATACGGTAGGGCTTTATGCAGTTTGGAAATTAGTATTCCGTGTGCATGAAACTGCTGCCGATTGAAAAACAAATGTAAAAAAATATATTCAAATGCCCAATTGAAAAACTTCTGCCCGAGCCAGAGCTTGGATATGCACCACTGCTCATTGTCAGTTCCTTCCGCCCAACTTGCATCCCCCCTATTGCCTACAGTATTATTTTTTTTTCACTACTTTCACTAACCTTTGTCTTATTGCTAAATATAAAATATCATTGTTGTCAAAAGTCATAGTTGAAATATATGACATTGGAATTTCTGAATTGTTGGTATGACTAAGCACACAGACTTTCCCTGTTGAGTCAACAAGAATTTGAAACATTACGCTTGCTTTTATATCTTTTAAATTATTTGTAGAATGTAGGTTTGTAAGTAACTCATCAAATTTATCTTTGTCTACGTTTGCTTTTATGATTCCACAGTCAAAACAAAAAACAGATGTTATACAATTTTCTATTTTTTGGATAAAGGTTTTGGGCATTTAGTTGTGTCGATATTTAAAGAGTTAGAAATACTAAAATTATTTTACTCATTTGTTAAAAATGTCTTTGGTTAGAGGGTGTTCGAAAATATTGTAAGCAAGAGCAATAATAGAAGTAACCTTTTGGTAAACAGTTTTTTTTTAGCTATACAATTTTGTAAAATATAAAAATAATTTTAATGGTTGCAGAAAAAAATTTTAAATAAATTATGCAATATTATTATTTGGTGCATCTTATATGAAAAACAACCATTATGCCAGTAAAAATAACCATCCCCACACCTTGCCATGAAGATTGGAACACAATGACACCTAACGCTAAAGGAAGACATTGCGACCAATGTGTAAAAACTGTTGTAGACTTTACTACATGGCAACCTCAACAAATATTATTACATGTACAAACAAATAAAAATGTATGTGGTCGTTTTACTCAAGAACAATTAAGTGAAACCATACCTACGCAAGAAGATTTTGTAAAACAAATAGCTTATTTTAAAATATCTACATTAAAAAAAGTAGCTGCTATATTTTTATTTGCATTTATAATTGGTGCAAGTAGTTGTGATG
>JAYUJS010000691.1:0-1766 GCA_043765095.1 Ferruginibacter sp. | reverse complement strand
ATGGCACACAACACTAATTTTTATGACCCACAAGCTTCACAATCAGGATTATCAATTCTACAAGTTGGCATTTCTCCTATTGCAGCCTCATCTTTTGTTCTTAATAATACATCTGCATCTACAGTAAACTTAATAGCATCTGCCGCAGCCTTTGTACGCAAGTAATACATGCCTGTTTTTAATCCTTTTTTCCACGTGTAAAAATGCATACTTGATAATTTTCCAAAGTTTGGTTGCTCTACAAATAAGTTTAACGATTGAGATTGGCAAATGTATGCACCCCTATCTGCACTCATATCTATCACCGTTTTTTGCTTTATCTCCCATACTGTTTTGTAAATTTCTTTCAAACCAGCGGGTATCTCTTCTATATTTTGTACAGAACCATTTGCAGCAATAATGCGTTGCTTCATGTTATCGTTCCACAAGTTTAATGCACCAAGGTCTTTTAATAAATGTTTGTTTACTACCGCAAACTCTCCGCTTAGTACACGACGGTTATAAATATTAGAAGTGTATGGTTCAAAACATTCGTTGTTGCCCAATATTTGTGAGGTAGATGCTGTAGGCATTGGCGCAAGCAATAAAGAGTTTCTTACCCCATGCTCCATTACTTCTGCTCTAAGTGCAGCCCAATCGTAGCGCTCTGTTGGTGCTACATTCCACAAGTCAAATTGAAATTTACCTTCGCTTAATGGTGAGCCTTTAAAAGTTTGGTACGCCCCGTCTTTTTTTGCCAACTCACAACTTGCTGTCATGGCTGCAAAATAAATAGTTTCAAAAATATTTACGTTAAGTAATTTTGCCATTTCACTTTCAAAAGGCAATCCCATCATCATAAACACATCAGCCAACCCTTGTACACCTATACCTATAGGTCGGTGGCGGGTGTTGCTACGCTCTGTTTCTGGTATTGGATAGTAGTTGCCATCAATTACTTTATTCAAATTACGTGTTACAATTTTTGTAACTTCTATCAATTTTTCAAAATTAAATTTCTTTCCTTCTACAAATCTTGGTAGCGAAAGCGAAGCCAAATTGCAAACTGCAGTTTCGTTTTCATCGCTGTACTCTATTATTTCTGTACACAAGTTACTACAACGGATAGTGCCCAAGTTTTGTTGGTTGCTCTTCGTATTGGCTGCATCTTTATACAATACATACGGTGTACCTGTTTCTATTTGAGATTCTAATACTGCATTCCACAAATCTCTTGCTTGAATTGTTTTCTTTGCTTTTCCCTCTTGCTCGTATTGTATGTACAATGCTTCAAACTCCGCACCATGTGTAGTGTGTAGGTTTTTTGCTTCGTTGGGGCAAAATAAACTCCACTCCGCATCTGCTTCTACACGCTTCATAAATAAATCAGGTATCCACAATGCTAAAAATAAATCTCTAGCACGCATTTCTTCTTTACCGTGGTTTTTTCTTAGTTCCAAAAACTCAAACACATCTGCATGCCATGGCTCTAAATATACAGAAAATGCCCCTTTTCTTTTTCCGCCACCTTGGTCTACATAACGAGCAGTATCATTAAATACTCTAAGCATTGGTACAATACCATTACTAGTGCCATTGGTACCTTTTATATAACTCCCCGTACTGCGTACGTTATGAATGTTTAACCCTATGCCACCTGCACTTTGAGAGATTAATGCACAATCTTTTAATGTATCGTATATACCATTAATGCTATCATCTTTCATACTTAGCAAGAAGCAGCTACTCATTTGTGGCTTTGGTGTACCTGCATTAAACAATGTTGG
>JAYUJS010000690.1:0-1769 GCA_043765095.1 Ferruginibacter sp. | reverse complement strand
GATGCTATTAGAAAGCAAATGGATAGGTTTATAACTACCAAAAAAAATAGAGAAACAATGGATGAGAATTTTAGTGTGTTTGTAAATGATATTGCTGGCACAATGGATCCTCACACCGACTATTTTGCACCAGTAGATATGCGTGGTTTTAATGAACAAATGAAAGGTAGTTTTTATGGTATTGGTGCTCAAATAAAAGAAGAGGAAGGTAAAATAAAACTAGGGCCAATAATGGTTGGTATGCCTGCTTGGCGTAATGGTGAGTTAAAAGAAAATGATGAGGTTATTAAAATAGCACAAGGCAAAGATGAACCTGTAGATGTAACTGGCTATGCGGTGTCAGATGCTATAAAACTGATAAGAGGTGCAGAGAAAGGCTCAGAAGTAAGACTTACCGTAAAAAAAGTAGATGGTAGTATAAAAATAGTAACGTTGTTTAGAGATGAAATAAAGCTAGAAGATACTTTTGCAAAATCTGCCATTATAGGTGGAGACCAAAAAATTGGGTATATTTATTTACCAGAGTTTTATGCAGATTTTCAAGACCCAAAGGGAAGAAGATGTGCGGCTGATGTGGCAAAGGAAATAGAAAAATTAAAAAAAGAAGATGTAAAAGGTATTGTAATAGACCTGAGAGACAATGGGGGAGGGTCTTTATATGATGTAGTGCAAATGGCTGGTTTATTTATAGAAGATGGACCAATGGTACAAGTAAAAAGTAGAGATGAAAAGCCTACTATTTTAAGAGATAGAGATAAATCTGTACAATATACTGGGCCGCTAGCTGTTTTAATAAATGAAAGAAGTGCATCTGCATCTGAAATATTTGCAGCTGCAATACAAGATTATAAAAGAGGTATAATTATTGGAAGCACTAGTAGCTATGGTAAAGGAACTGTGCAAAGGGCAATACCCTTAAACCCTGAAGGAGAGTCGAAAATATTTGGTAGTTCAAAATCAGATGATTTAGGTTCTTTAAAACTTACCCTACAAAAATTTTATAGGGTAAATGGTGGTGCTACCCAACTTAAAGGAGTGGTGCCAGATGTAGTATTGCCAGATGCAATGGAAACTTGGAAGTATAGAGAAAAAGATAATAAATATGCATTAAAGTGGGATGAAATACCACAAGCAGAGTATAAACCTTGGGTAAATGCAGCAGACTTTAATACAGTAATTGCAAACTCAAATATAGAAACTGCAAAAAATGAAAATTTCAATAAAATAAAATTAAATTCAGATTGGTTACAAAAAAATTCGGATAAGCAATTTAGTTTAAGTTTAAAAGAATATACATTTGAGCAAGCACAAATACAATCAGTATCTAAAGAAATGATAAGTGCTTACAAATTATCAAAATCTTTGTTTGTGAATAATGCAACATCTGATACTTTAGAAATAAACAAAACGAAAGAAAAAGAAGCCCGAAATAAACAGTTTATAAAAAGAATTGGTGAGGATATTTACATTGATGAATCGGTAAAGATTTTGCAAAAAATGATAATAAATGATAATTTGGTAAAAAAGAGTTAGAAGTATTTTTCTGAATTACTTAAAATCTTCAAAAATTGTTTTTTAAACTTTTTTTGAAGATTTTTACTTTAATTCTTTTAATAAAAAAACTTTTTTTGTAATAATGCCAACTTTAAATTTAATTTATTCTAGCTATAGAAAAAAGGAATTAAGCCTGAGGCTGTTGAAGGCGATTTTATATAAATGTATTTGGTTCAACAAGCTTTCCGAAAAATTGAGTAAAGCCACCTTGACAA
>JAYUJS010000689.1:0-1769 GCA_043765095.1 Ferruginibacter sp. | reverse complement strand
TAGCAGCTTTGAGCCAAACACAAAATGCACTATTTTATTTTCCTTTTTTAGATAATATTTTATCAAAAAAACAAAGCATTGCAGATATAAAAAAGTTTGTAGGCAATGGCGAAAGTACAATGGATACTATTGGGTATTTTAAACTTTTAGTGAATACTGCAACTGAATATTATTACAGGATAAATATACATAAAGATACTGCCATAGCTTACATTGGTGCAAATGGCTTGCTAGATATGCTACGTTATAAAGCTAAACAACATTTTGTAAATTATATAAATGAGTTACACGACCAAAGTAATTTAGCTGTAAGAATGAAGGCTATACAACCTCTGGCACCAAAAGATTTGTATTACATGATGGTAATGTGTGATGATATTATTTATACTAGTAGTTACAAACATAGTTTTAATAGAATGCTACAATTAATGGGTACAAAACCCCGTGGCGATTCATTATTACTTTCTGTAAACATGGATCATTTTAGAAAGTTTATAAAAATGGCTGCTAATTATAATAGGCTTGATACATTTTTAAAAACAATGCCGGGCAATAGACCTACTTTAGTAATGAAACAATTTGTAAATGGCTTAGAAAAAAGTGGATTAGAAGATGCGGTAGACGTAGCGGATGCTTACAGTAGTATTGTAGATAAAAAATTATTGCAAAATATTTTGCAAACGGTAGATGAAAATATTGTAATAGCCGAAGCCAAAGAAGAGAAAAAGGGCAAAGTTATATATGGGCTTTTAAGCAGCATATTTTTGTCTGCCAATGATACTAGCAAAATAGATTTAGCAGCAAAAATAGGCATACCACCTATTTTTGAAATGCCCATAAAAAGTATGCAAAACGATAAAGGAAATATTATAGAGCAAGTATTTTTTTATGGTGATAAAGATGGCAAAGCATTTTACCCATCTTTTAGAAATTCATTAAGCGCATCAGAGTGGAAGGTAACAGAAAAAAAAGAATGGATTGAGGCAGTATCTACTAAAGGAAATATAATTTTATATGCAAACAAGCCTTTAGACAACGAAACAAACTTAGACGATACGGCACAAGTACATTTAGGTAAATATTTATTTGATAATGGGCTTACACCAACGTTGGTAGTACATAGAGGACATAGCTATTGGCTAGAGCGTACAATGGACCGTATGGCTGGCGAAGGAAAAATTATCATACTTGGCTCATGCGGTGGTTTTCAAAACTTAAATAAAATTTTAGTTATAAATCCAGAAGCACATATTGTATCAACCAAAGAAATTGGAGCAGGCGACATTAATGGGCCAGTATTAACTTATATAAATGAAATATATAGAACTGGGGCAAATCTTAACTGGAGAAAAATGTGGACTACTCTTGCCAAAAATTTTTCTGTAAACCCCAAAAAAGAGGTAAGAGATAGTTGGGAAAATTATGTACCTCCCTATAAAAATTTAGGAGCAATTTTTTTAAAGGCATATACTTTAAAGATAGATGAATAGCATTTTTAAAACCATATACATTTTTACTGGCTTAGGTGCAGATGAAAGAGTTTTTTATAAAATAAATTTTGAAACATATAATGTTATACATATAAAATGGATAACAGCAGCAAAAAATGAAAGCATTGAAGCGTATGCATTAAGACTTACAGAACAAATTTCTATTAAAAATCCAATACTGCTCGGCCTTTCTTTTGGAGGTATGATGGCTGTGGAAGTAGCAAAACACATTAAAACAGAAAAAATTATTTTAATTTCTTCTTCAAAAAATAGAAGTGA
>JAYUJS010000688.1:0-1770 GCA_043765095.1 Ferruginibacter sp. | reverse complement strand
TACATACTTATATGCAAATTTAAGTCAGCTTGGCAGAAAATTGGCTACTGCAAAATTTGGGTTTAATTTAAAGATTTTATAAAATGTTAAAAGTAAAGTAAAGTAGCTTTTAGAATTTTAAAAAAATTATATTTGTTTTGAATGTGTTTGCAAATGATGGATAATAATTTTTTCAAAAAGCAGGTACTTAAATTATAAAAATTATGAGCCAACCAAAAATACTTTGGGTAGATGATGAAATAGATAGTTTGAACTCTCAAATTATGTTTTTAGAAAATAAAGGATACGAAATAACCACCAAAACAAATGGGTTTGATGCGGTAGAATATGTAAAAGAAAATATTGTAGATGTAGTGTTGATGGATGAAAGTATGCCTGGCATTACTGGCTTGCAAACCTTGCAACAAATAAAAGAAATTAATAGCACCATACCTGTAGTACTCATTACTAAAAATGAAGCAGAAAATATAATGGACGAAGCAATAGGTAGCCAAATAAGCGACTACCTTATAAAGCCCGTAAACCCAAACCAAGTATGGCTTTCGCTAAAAAAACTGATAGATAATAAACGCTTGGTAGCAGAAAAAACGACTTCTGCTTATCAGCAAGAGTTTAGGAGTTTGTTTATGGCATTAAACGATAATCCTAACTACACAGAGTGGATGGATTTGTATAAAAAACTAGTGTATTGGGAGCTTGAAATGAAGAAAAGTGATAGCCCGGAAATGCAAGATGTTTTTAATACACAAAAGCATGAAGCCAACTTAGAGTTTTTTAAATTTATTAGTAAAAACTATTCAAGCTGGGTAGGTCCAAAAGCAACAGATGCACCAATAATGAGCCATACCTTATTAAAATATAAAGTACTGCCGCATTTAGAAAAAGGCACTCCATTATTTTTTGTGTTGATAGATAATTTGCGTTTTGACCAATGGAAAACTATACAACCCATATTTGCTGAAAGTTTTAGAATACATGAAGAGGAAACTTTTTATGCAATATTACCAACCGCCACACAATATGCACGCAATGCTATTTTTGCAGGTATGTTGCCAATAGATATTGAAAAAAATTTTTCTGAACAATGGAAAAATGATGATGAGGAAGGTGGTAAAAATTTGCATGAAGAAGATTTTTTGAGGAGCCAATTAAAAAAAATGGGTAAAGGAGATTTAAAAATTTCTTACACCAAAATAACTAACAACCACGATGGGCAAAAACTGGTAGACAATATGCACAATATGTTGCAAAACGACCTTAACGTAATTGTATACAATTTTGTAGATATGCTAAGCCATGCAAGAACGGAAATGGAAGTGCTAAAAGAATTGGCTGGTGATGAAATAAGTTATAGAAGCATAACTCAGAGCTGGTTTGAGCACAGCCCGCTGCACCAAGCATTAAAAAAAATAGCAGATAAAAAACTAAATATGATAGTGGCTACAGACCATGGTAGCACAAGGGTAAAAACTCCTGCAAAAGTTATTGGCGATAAACAAACTACCGCTAACCTGCGCTACAAGCACGGGCGAAATTTAAACTACGAACCTAAAGATGTGTTGGCTTTTAGAGACCCTAAAGAGGCAGGTTTACCAGTACCTAATGTAAACTCCACTTTTGTATTTGCAAAAGGCGATATATTTTTATGTTACCCCAATAACTATAATCATTTTGTAAATTATTATAAAAATACTTTTCAGCATGGTGGGGTAAGCCTTGAAGAAATGATAGTACCTGTGATTAGGATGACCAATAAATAAGTAAAGCCCC